>DAIDIM010000071.1 GCA_027459365.1 Chlamydiota bacterium | reverse complement strand
AGATGACAAGCAAGTGCTGCTCCTCCAGATAGTGAAGTGGCAACTTGCACTTTCAGTTGATGCTCTTCAGGAATCGCATATGTAGACGCTGCAATTGCGCTCATTGTTGTATATCGAACGGTTGATGGAACGAATTCTGGTATATAAAAATAAGAGATTCCTGCAGCAGTTCCTGCATGAATGATTTGTCGAGCTGAGGGGGTTTGTATAGTCATGGTTTTTCCTATTTAAATAGATCGCTGAATTTCTTTTTCACTTCCATTTGCAGATTTTGTGGACGCGGTTTAAAGTCTTCACAAAGATTAGCCCGTTCCTTATCTCGCACGCTATCTGTTCCCGGCACCATACAATCATTTGGCTTTCCAGGAGCATAGTATGTGCAATTTACACATACATGTAAATCGTGATCGCAATGATTACAAACTGCCCTAAAGCCAATCTTGGCAATATCAAGGGGTTTTGCACATTTCCAACAATTCATCTCGAGCCGACCGGTACCCGTTCATTCTCGCACGCTGATTGAACTGGGAGTTTATTTGGCATTCTTGGAAGGGTCCTTTCGGCAAACAAATCTCTACGGCCAACCGGTTCTCTTGGAGGTTCGAATCTCGGATCGGTTCTTTGGGCAATCCTTGCAAGATACTTTGGCTCATTGTAGATGATGATAGGTTCATACCTTATCGGTTTTTCAAAGAATCTATTTTCAAAAATATGATAGGGTTTCCGGATCGCTAACCCATTCTTTGGAAGTATGTTTGCAATGGTTACGATTAGAATCGCCGATGTTAAAAGAATCGAAGCCGGTGGCTGAATGATAGCTAGAACTAAGCAAGAGCTGATGATACCAAGAGCGAGAATGCTAATGGGACGATTTAAATCGGGATTTTTTGCCACTACAACTGTTGTCATTTCAGATTTTAGGGGACTGATACTCATCTTTTCTCCTTATACTCCGACCGGCTCAAAAATGTGCATTTGGGCCGCGTCAAAAAGTCGAAAATCGACGATCGCACATGACCTAATATAAGTCAATATAAGGTCATGTGAGCCATTCCCGATGTGCCTCTTCGACGATATTCGGGAATCTTTTCGACGAAAATATCCCAAATCTCCTCGAAGAATTCACATCGAGAATGGCTCATGTGCGATCGTCGAATTTGGACCGCTTTCACGCTAACCGAAATTCACATTTTTTGACCGGTCGAAGTATTAGAATTGGGCTGCTCGAGCGTGCTGATTTTCATTTACGTTAATGAGGAGTCCCTGACAGTCAGTATCAAGACCGGTATTGTATCCAATAATGATCGCATCATTAACATGCCAATTTGACATCGCGTCATTGTCAAGAGCAGAAATTCGCCAGCGGGTATGGTCGGTGAGAACAATTTCTCCAAGGATCGTATTGATTGAGAGGATATAACGGGTGAAAGGACCGTTTTGAAATGGGCCTAAATGGAGATTGGCTAAGAGTATTCCTCCAGTTGCGTGATTGATGATTCGATAGTTGTATCTAGAAAACCAGTCATGATTTTGGGTAATAATTAACGGGTCTTGCGAACCCCAACTTGCCACTTTTGATGCATCGGAAGGTGCTATTTTCCAACGAGAACCATCTTCAATATCCAGACTATCGCCAAACGCAGATACTGATAAAAGACAATGCATACCTAATGGAAAATAGATTTCAGGATATCCATTTGAGTAAAAATTATATATGACTGTTTGAATTTTTTTTGTATTGAGAGGATAATATTCTTGGGCAAAATTCAATGTAGGAATAAGAATAGAGAGAAATATGGATTTTAAATATGCGTTGTTCATAAGCCTCCATGGTTTTATACTGCGGGACCCCGCAGTAAAATATCAAAGCTATCAGGAGTAATGATTTAATGCGAAGTTTTTTGTTTACATTCTTCTTCTTTACCTTGAACGCCGCTCCTCCCCCTGACTATTTTTCTGTCGCGACAGGTGTCTACAATCTCCTTCAAGATAAGTGGCGAGTGCAAGAATTTGATCTAGAGTATAAATTTCATTCACGAATACTTAAAAGTCCAAATCCACATTTAGAGTTCCGTCCATTAGTTGGAGCCTTAATAACATTGCGTGGAACGAAATATTTTTATGCAGGAATCAATTTCGACCTTCTTTTTTTTAATTCTATCTTATTTGCGCCAGGATTTGCTGCTGGATACTTCATCAAAGGGGATGGTCGGGATTTAGGTTTTCCATTGGAGTTTCGAAGCGGCGTGGAATTAGCATGGCAATTTTGTGATAAAAGTAGACTTGGGATCCATTTTTATCATCTATCGAATGCAAGTATTGGCCAAAGGAATCCTGGAGAAGAGTCTATTGTTTTATTCTATGATATTCCAATAATAAAAGGCTTTAATTTCAGATAATCAATAACTTAGTAACTTTATTGATATAATAATGATAAATTATTATATAATAAGCTTATGGGCAGTCAGGAACTACCTTTTGATCCTTGTCCAATGTTTGCAGATCCTCATCTTCAAGCTTGGATCTCTACTACAAATTGGTGGATTTCTAGGCCGGAATCGACTCAAAACTTAATCACTTTAGAGGATGGGGATAAGCTCTCTTTAGAGACCTCGACACCAGATAATTGGAAGGCAGATGGCTTAACTGTTCTCCTTGTTCATGGACTGTGTGGTTCTCATGAATCTGCATACCTTATGCGTTTAGTACATCGCCTAACTCCACAAGGTATTAAGGTTGTGCGATTTAATATGAGAGGATGCGGATCGGGAAGAGGGCATGCCAAACAAATCTTTCATAGTGGAAGTAGCGAAGATCTATTTGAGGCTGTCAAATTTTTAAAAAAACAATTCCCCCACTCTCCAATTACTTTAATCGGATTTTCACTTGGCGGCAATATCGTGTTAAAAATGGTTGGAGAGATGGGCTCTATTGGAAAACGATTTATTTCACGTGTATTTGCGATCTGTCCTCCTGTCGATATGCGTTTGAGCGCAACAATGGTCGATAAAGTGGCTCAAGGGCGTTACAATCGTTACTTTTACAGATTGATCAAAGAAGAAGTTGAATATTTGCACAATACATTTAAAGATCTACCTCCGGCCGATTTACCTAAGGATATGTCTCTTTACCAGTTTGATGAAGTTTATACTGTACCAAGAAAAGGTTTTGAAAATGTAGAAGATTATTATTACAAATGTAGCTCAAAGCACTATATTGATATGATTACCATCCCGTGCAAAATCTTATTTGCGCAAGACGATCCGATCGTCTCGCATAGTGCATTGGATGGTCACATTCTTCCAAAGAACATAGAAATTTATAAAACGAAAAAAGGGGGTCATATGGGTTATCTCGGGAATCCCAAATCACCTCGAGGTTTCTTTTGGCTCGATTCTCTTTTAGAAGAATGGATTTTGGAAGCGATTGTCTGATTCTCTTTTTTTCTTTAAACTGATTTCATGCAAAAAATTTATGCTTTGCGAATCTTTTTTCTCCTTATTTATATTTCAATATTTGCAGATGAAGTTCAAGTGATGGACTTTAGTCCGCATCCAATACCTTGGTTTACAGGTCCTTTGTTGGCACCGTCCGCGCGTGTTATTCCTCCAAAGCACCTGAAGGTCAAAATTCATTGGGACAGCTATATTACTTTCGGCAAATACAATTCTCATTGGCAAACAGCTTCCATCGAAAATTTCTACTCTGAAGAGATCCGTATCCAATTCAAAGTGGGCCTCATTAAAAGAGTTGAGTTTCAAATAGAACCGAGTATCATTTATCAAAAGACTGATGGAGAAAATGCCGTTAACTTTGGAGACCTTCCTTTAGGTTTGAACGTACAAATACTCGGCCCATATACAATTCATGGGGAACCCAATCTCAAGTTGTCCTTGCTTGCAAATGCACCAACAGGAAAATATCAACATTTGAATGGGCATAAGAAACAGACAGATGCCACAGGATCGGGTTGTTGGTTTCCAGGTCTTGGTCTAAATCTTTCTCAATTATGGTACTTTTCAGACCATCATTATTTGCAATTGCGCGCTATGTTTCATTATCGTTTTGGAGTACCAGTCCATGTAAAGGGTAATAATTCCTATGGCGGTGATGCGAGTACGAGAGGGACTGTTTATCCTGGGAATTATTTTATTTTTGATACAGCGCTTCTATATAGTTTTACACAAAACTGGGCCGGTTCTTGTGACTTTCGATATCGACATCAAAATAGCAATCGTTACTCTCTTCGAGGTGTAAAACCAGCATCTTCTTCTGGAGAAGAGTTCAGTCTTGCACCAGCTTTAGAATATAATTTCAGTAAAAAGTTAGGGATTATTGGAGGACTGTGGTTTACCATTGCGGGTCGGAATGTCGCTCAATTTATCAATGGTATTTTGTCTTTAACCGCCTATTTTTAATTTTCTTTTTGATTATCAGTATTTATGCTATTTCTGATTTCATGAAGCTAAAGACACTCTTCGTTAAGTATCCATACTTAACATCCATCTCGATTGTTTTTTTAATTGTAATTGGAATTTATGTTTATTATCCTTTTCAGCAGAGAAATGAGATTTTTTCAGTCTATTCTCATCTGGATCAAAATCCAAAGCCTGGAAATAGGCTACTTCCCCCAAAAGATAAACAAGAGTACATACGCATTCTCGCGATTGAAGGGGGAGGAGTATATGGATTATTGCCGGCACATGTTTTGAAATATATTGAAGAAAAAAGCGGGAAACCAGTTTGTGAATTATTCGATGTGATTATGGGAACATCAACAGGAGCTATTCTTTCTGTCCTTTTAACAATACCTGATCAAAATAATAAGCCAAAATATACTGCTGCAGAAGGAATCGAGATCTATCGAAAAGATGGGCAAAATATTTTTTATAATCCGTGGTATCATCGTATTCTGACACTCAATGGAGTTTTGGGTCCAAGATACATGACGACTAAGCGTTATGAGGTGTTCAAAGTTTATGCTGGGAACACCTATTTTGACCAATTACTATCAAATGTAATCATTCCGGCATATGAAGATACATCGAATGCTCCCCTTCTTTTTGTCAATTGGAAACAGCAAGGTTTATTGGATTTAAATTTTATGATTTCTGATCTTTTAATGGGTGCAGTGTCAACACCTGGATATTTTCCTGGAGTTGTCTTTGGTTTTGGGAAAGACCAATTTGTACTCAGCGATGGTGGAGTTTTTGCAAATAACCCGAGTTTGGCAGCTGCTTTAGTTGCTATGAAAGCCTATCCGAATAAAAAGTATATTCTTGTTTCGCTTGGAACAGGCACAGTAAAAGGGCAAGACATTTCTTATAAAAAGGTTGTGGGGTGGGGTGCTCTTCAATGGGGCGAAGAAATTATAGGCACGCTTATCAATAGTGGAATGAAATTTAATAATGTTTTACTCGAGAAAGCTTTTCCATTTCCCGTCGATATCTATTATTTTGATACAGATATAACTGGATTAAAAAAAATTTTTAATGACATATCTCCCGCGTATCTATTACGTTTAAATAAAGAGGGAGACACCCTCGTAAAGAAAAATCAAAAACAATTGAATGAACTCGTTACTCGCTTACTGAATCCTTAAGGAGGCCCTGTTCCATATATCAAGCGACAAGAAATTCTTCTGAAATTTTTTGAACTTTTTTAGCCATTGAGTACAAATCATCCCATTCAAAACCGTTTTTTTCGTAAAAAGTGATTGCAGTGGATACCGGGTGTAAAACGATCGATTCTTTACCCTCATTTCTAGCAAGCTCTTCAGCTTTCTGAAGAAGGCAAGTTCCTGCCCCTTTCACCTTATTTGGTTCATCTTCATTGACTTTGGAACGGATATTGTGGGGATTTGTGACTAGTAGAGCGACATACACTTTATTTGGCTTCATCTCAAGGACCATCATTCCTTGGTCTTGGCCTTTCTCATCCCTACAAACATAGTAGCTGCGGTAATCTGCCGGATAGGCAAGGGAATTTGCAATCGCTAAACTGATGTGTGCGCAGGCAATGAACTGTTCCTTTTCATTGGAATCTTCTGCAAGACATGCTTTTTTAAGAGCCACTTGTTCCCAGATAGAAGCAACTTTTAGCGCTCTATCGTCGTAGTAAGGAGATATTTTAACTGATTTTAAAATATTTTCTTCTAAATCAGTTAATTCTAAACTTGAAGAAATAATTGCAATTTCCATGTCCAGTATTATGATATAATTAGTAATTAATATCCATACCCATTTCTCAAAAATCAATTTTGAAAACTTATTGTCTTCTGCTATCATATCTTCTCAAAAGAGAGTGTACATGTCAGAAACAGAGGTTATACCGGGAAAAGATTTTATTCGTCGCATTATCGAGGAAGATGTGAAAGAGGGGAAAAATCAAGGTAGAGTTGTGACCCGTTTTCCACCAGAGCCAAATGGGTTTCTCCACATAGGTCATGCAAAATCGATCTGTCTGAACTTTGGGATTGCAGAGGAGTATAAAAGCGTTTGCCACCTTCGCTTCGATGATACCGATCCAACAAAAGAGGACATTAAGTACGAAAAGGCGATTGAGGAAGATGTTCACTGGCTCGGATTTGACTGGCAAGGAAAGCTCTTTCATGCGTCTGATTATTTTGAAAAAATGTTTGAATTTGCCTGCGACCTCATTAAGGGACAAAAGGCCTATGTCTGCGCATTATCAGAAGAGGAGATTCGAGAATATAGAGGAACTGTAACACAAGCTGGAAAAATCAGCCCCTTTGCCAAGCAATCGGTCGATGAAAATCTTAAGCTATTTCAACGGATGCGTAAGGGTGAGTTTCCAAATGGCAAATATGTCTTGCGCGCTCGCATTGACATGGCATCTCCGAATATGAAAATGCGCGATCCTCTCCTGTATCGCATTCGTCATGCCCATCATTATCGGACAGGCGATGGGTGGTGTATCTATCCGATGTATGATTATGCCCATCCGATTTCGGATGCACTTGAGGGGATTACCCATTCCATTTGCACACTCGAGTTTGAAAATAATCGAGAACTCTATGATTGGGTTCTTGACTCTATTTCAGCCCCCTTTCCAACCCGACCTCATCAATATGAGTTTGCCCGTCTTGATCTACAACAAACGGTCATGAGCAAGCGGAAGCTTTTACAGCTTGTGGAGGGCAAATATGTAAACGGTTGGGATGATCCGCGCCTTCCGACCCTTGCAGGTCTTCGACGAAGAGGTTGCACACCAGATGCCATACGCAAATTCTGCGAACTTGTCGGCGTTGCAAAAGCCAATAGCTCTGTTGAAATGGCCCAATTCGAATTTTGTCTCCGGGATGATCTCAATACAAAAGCCCCCCGTGTCATGGCTGTCCTTCGCCCTCTTAAAGTGATCATCGATAATTATGAAGGGGAAGAAGAGCTCGATGCCTCCTATTGGCCTCATGATATTCCGAAAACAGGGAGCAGACCGATCACTTTTTCCCGCGAAATTTATATCGAGCAAGAGGATTTTCTTGAAAATCCGCCGAAGGATTTCTTCCGCCTTGCGCCAGGGAAAGAGGTGAGATTGCGTTACGGGTATTGCATTACTTGTACATCTGTAGAGAAGTCTCCGACAGGAGAGATCCTCGCAATTCACTGTACTTATGATCCCCAAACGCGCAGCGGTAATAACCCTGTTGGGCGTAAAGTAAAAGGGACAATCCATTGGGTATCATCCAATTCTCTGAAAGGAGAAGTTCGCCTTTTTAATCCACTGCTTTTAGATACGGCAAGTGATGATTTCCTAACTCAGGTAAATCCCCATTCACTTGTTGTATTGAACGACTGCCGTCTGGAAAAGTCTCTTGAAAAAGCAAAAGGGGGAGAGCGCTTCCAGTTTGAGAGACAAGGCTATTTCTTTGTCGATCCAATCGATTCAAAACCTGGGGCACCTGTCTTTAATCGAATCGTCACTCTGAAGGATTCTTGGGCTAAGAAAAAATGACATAAATCGAGATTATCCAATTCGTAGACCCATAGCCTACACATGATAATTTATTCTAGCTTGCCATGGGGAGGAGGAAGAGGGACTTCCAATGTCGTAATCACTGACAGATTTAGCAGTGTCGCTTTGATTTAACTCTTCAACTTTTGAAAAGCATTGATCTATTTGAGTAGGCAAATAGGTTTCCCAAATACTAGCAATAGCGTATATTGTCGATTTAATATCCTCTGCGGTTGCTCCGCCCAGGAATCGTCCGCCTTCTTCGAGAGGATTGATATTGATTACTGCGGAATTTCTACTCTTTGCTGTTTCTTTGAGTTTTTCGATGATGCTATTGATACATCGAATGAGAGAGCGTCTATTTAATTTCAAACCATTGTGTTCATAAGTTCTAGTAAAACTAAAAAGACAATTTTCTACTTTTACAAATCTATTGGCTCCATGCATTTCCTGCGCGCAGTTAGACGCTCTAAATCCAAATGGCTCTACATCCCTATTGATGCTAAACAATTCTATTCTATTTCCCATAATTATTATCCTTTTATTAATAATTTCTATTAATTATATCGAATTAGTATTAATTAAGATACGGAAATATAAATTATATAAAATGTAAAAGTATAATTATTACGAAATCTAATTACAAATGACATTATCTTTTTTTCATACTTATCATGCAAATCATGCGCTTGTCCTATCTATCTCATTACCAATAACTTACATATCTATTTTTGCCATAAAATTTGATTGGCTTCTAAAGGGACAAAAACATCTGGGAAATAGGGGATTACGCGCACGGTATAATCAACGATTGCTCGGTTAGCATCAATTGTGCATGTGTATTTTTTATTATCTTGTTTCATGGGAATTGGCGGAATTCCTTCGGCATAGAGTTGGACCTGAATTGAATCGAGCAAGGCTCCATCCATCATCACTTCAAAAATATGTTTGTTTTGTTTTGTCTCAAACTTCACGCTTTCGATGCGAAGTTTAGAAAAGTTTTCTTGAATATCCTGTTTCCATCTTACTATCCTATTCGCAACGACCCCATTATCTGCAATCCGCTTTTGATAATTGATAGCAGCAGGTAAGTAATATTTTTCTGTATACTCTTTCACAGATCTATTTGTGCTATATTGAGGGGTCAGTTCAGCCATACTGTTTCGGACACGATTGATCCAAGCAGTCGGAATTCCTTCCTTATTGCGATTGTAAAATTCAGGAATGATCTCATTTTCTAATATTTCATAGAGATGTGTGGCTTCTTTTGCATCAAGAGAAGGGTCGTTTCCATGCTCTTTCCCATCGCCAAGAGCCCAGCCCACTTCTGGCTTATAACTTTCTGCCCACCATCCATCGAGTTCGGAGAGATTGAGGCCACCATTGACTAAGATTTTCATGCCACTTGTCCCGCACGCTTCCCAGGGACGGCGTGGGGTATTGATCCAAAGATCCACGCCGCCAACAATCCGCTCGGTTATCGACATATCGTAATCGGCAATAAAGGTAATATAAGAACGGATTTCAGGTCGCATGATGAACTGCATCCATTGCTTGATCAGATCTTTTCCAATCATGTCTGCAGGATGGGCTTTGCCAGCAAGAATCAATTGGACCGGACGATCTTTATTTGTCAGAATACGGGTCAGACGGTCAAGATCATGGAGAAGTAAATTGGGCCTTTTATATTCGGCAAATCTACGTGCAAATCCCATAGTAAATACGTTGGGATTGAATTGATTTTTTGCTTTTTCTATATCTGCAAGGCTTCCCCCCCGCATTCCGAATTGCATTGCAAGAGAGGCCCGTCCAAATTCGATCATCTCATTACGCGCGCTATTTCGCATTTCCCAAATTTTGAAATCGGGAATGGTTTTCATTTTTTGTTTCAGAATTTCCACATCGGTGAGCCAAAGATCTTTCCCGCATGTTTCGGTCCAAAGTGTATCTGCAGCAGAGGAATCCCAACTGCGAACGTGAATCCCGTTTGTTACGTGACCAATGGGTATCTCTCCAATGGGTAGTCGCGGAAAAAGATTTGCAAAGAGTTGTCTGCTCACCGTTTCATGCAGACTGCTTACGCCATTTACAGCATTGCTTCCTCGAATTGCCAAATAGGCCATATTGAATGGTTCATTGGGATGTGTTCTGCCTAGATTTAGAAAATCTTGAAACGAGATACCCAGCTCTTTTACATAAGATCCCAAGTGCTTTTCTAAAAGATCTGGATCAAAACGGTCAAAACCTGCAGCTACTGCTGTATGTGTTGTGAAGAGATTGCCAGCTCGTGTTGCAGTCAACGCAACCTCAAAAGAGGAACCTGTCTTTTCTTTATAACTTCGTGCTCTCTCTAAGATGGCAAAGGCGGCGTGCCCTTCATTGAGATGGCACACCTCGGGATGAATTCCGAGTGCTTCTAATAAGCGCCATCCTCCGATCCCCAGAACCATTTCCTGCTTTAATCGAAGCTCGTTATCCCCTCCATATAATTCGCTGGTAATTGCCCGATGTGGCGGATGGTTGGCTGCATCATTGCTATCTAAGAGATACAACTTGGTTCTTCCCACTTTTACCTCCCAAACTAAGAGCCAAAGGGTCCAACCAGATATCTGAATTCTCAATCGCAACCATTCGCCACTAGGAAGGCGGACAGGTTTGATTGGCAATTGCGTTGTGCTATTGTAGGGATAATATTCTGTTTGGTTCCCATTTTTATCGATAATTTGACGAAAGTATCCTTGTTGATATAAAAGGCCAATCCCAACTAATGGAATTCCAAGATCATTGACCGATTTGAGTTGATCTCCTGCCACATTTCCAAGTCCCCCGGAATAAATCGGAAGTGTCTCGCTCAGCATGTACTCCATACTAAAATAGGCGATGCTTTTCAGTGGAGAATTTGTATATTTTTTTTGAAACCAACACTGCTTATTTTTATGCAGTAAGCGATCCTTTTCTTTTAACTCTTCAACAATTTTACTAAGAGATGGATCGGCTAATACTTTTTCAATTTTTTCTTTTGAGACAGTTTGTAAAATAACAATGGGATTGCGGGTGAGTGCCCAAAGATCGGAATCAAGCGCGCTCCAGATTCTATCCGCTTTATGGCTCCAAGACCAGATGAGATCATAGGCTAGCTCTTCAAGTATTTTGTATTGCATGATTTACAATCCTTTGAGCCTCATCGAGGATGCGCTGCAAATGTTCTTCGCTAATGAAACTTTCTCCATAAATTTTATAAATGTCTTCAGTACCAGATGGTCGTGCTGCAAACCATCCATTTTTTGTCTCCACTTTTATCCCGCCGATGCTTGCACCATTCCCTGGAGCTTTTGATAAGATCTTCTCTATTTTATCTCCGGCTAATTCCTTAGATTGGATTGCTGTGAGATTTTTTAATTTCTCCTTTTGTTCTCTCGTTGTCTCTGCATCGATTCTTGTATAAAAGGACACTCCAAATTCTTTGGTTAAATCTAGATATTGCTCGCCAGGATCTTTTCCCTCGCGTGCTGTGATTTCTGCAGACAATAGCGCCGCAATGATTCCATCCTTATCGGTCGACCAAGCAGTGCCATCTTTTCTTAAAAAGCTTGCCCCTGCACTTTCCTCGCCACCAAATCCAAGCGTCCCATTGTACAAACCATCGACAAACCACTTGAATCCAACCGGCACTTCAACTAATTTTCGTCCCACTTTTTGCGCAACTTTATCAATCATTTGACTGCTGACAATGGTCTTTCCAACAGCCGCATTGGGATTCCAACCCTTTCGATGTCGAAACAAATACAAAATACACACAGCTAAGTAATGATTCGGAGGCAATAAGCCGGACGATTTTGTCACAATTCCATGTCGATCGTGATCTGTATCGCAGGCAAAGGCAATTTGGAAGCGATCTTTCAAATCAATCAAGCGCTGCATTGCATAGGATGATGAGGGATCCATCCGAATTTTCCCATCCCAATCAACCGACATAAAGCGAAACGTGGGATCGACCTTTTGATTCACAACCGTTAAATCTAATCCATAACGCTTTGCAATCGGCTCCCAATAGTGGACGCCAGCGCCTCCCAAAGGATCGACACCCAAATGAATTTTAGCTCCCCGAATCACCTCCATATCAATCACAGAATCCAAATCATCCACATACGCCTTTAGATAATTGTGCCGTTTCGCCAACTTGATCGCTTTTTCAAAAGGAATCCGTTTTATCTCCTTTCCTAGAAGCTCATTGGATCGAATCTCTATCCACTTTGTGATCTCAACATCAGCTGGCCCGCCATTGGTCGCATTATACTTAAAGCCGCCAACGTCTGGTGGATTATGCGAAGGGGTGATGACGATTCCATCAGCGAGCCTGTTGTTCTTTCGATTATAGCAAAGGATTGCATGGGAAACTGCTGGAGTTGGCGTATATTCATCATTTTCAGAGACAAATACATCCACTCCATTTGCGATTAAAACCTCGATTGCACTCATCAACGCAGGCCTTGATAGGGCATGCGTATCCATCCCTAAAAATAAAGGCCCCTCAACCCCATTTTTCTTGCGCCATTCGCAAATAGCCTGCGTAATTGCAAGAATATGTGTTTCATTAAACGCTCTCTCTATAGACGATCCTCTATGCCCAGAAGTTCCAAACACAACCCTTTCCAGCGGATTGCTCGGATCTGGCGTTTCAGAATAATAGGCTTCGATGAGTTTTGGAATATCCGCGAGGATTGAATTTGGAGCGGGAAGACCCGCTAATGGACTAATCTGCATAACAACTTTATACACAATTGAAAAATATTTGCATGTAGTTTTCACGCATGAGGCAAAGGAACTTGATGTACAGGATATGCCTGATACGCTTGATAAGAGCCATTCTCGATGTGAATTCTTCAAAAAGATTCCCGAATATCGTCGAAGAGGCACATCGGGAATGGCTCTAAATTATAAATTAATAGACAAATGCAGAGCTAAGGTACATTTTTTTAGTATTTTTTGATTTGATGAATTGACCAAACGATCTCTTCAATAAAGACGATGATGAGAAAAAGGAGCAAAGCGATGCTACTGCCGAAAAGCGCATCTTTTTCCGTAACAAAATGGCCACGCAAGTGGGAGATGTAACCTGCCATGCATCCTCCAAGGACACAGATGCTACTCCAGAATTTTTGCTGCGATCTGAGTCTGTGTTGTGTGAGCGTTTGGATAAGGTAATCGAAGAGAAGAACAGAACTTAAAACAAGGATAAATTCGGAAAATATTTCCTGGACAATATTGAAGGTAAAGTCGGGATTCAATTGTTGTAAAAGATAGACACTTGTTCCAACAAGACCTAAAGCTAAATGTTTTGGATTTGCATAGGTTTTATCTGAAATTGGCATTGCATAAAAAATATTTAATAGATTTGCAGAAATAGTAAATAGAAAGATAAATGGAAAAAACAAAAATCCGTACTTATTTATACTTAAATCATCAAAAAATGTCAGGGCTGCAAAGATTTGGAATATTGCATGTATAATTGTTGTAAAGGTGAGTCCCATTACAGAATCGGCAATCGAGCGGGAGTATCGAAAAATGGTTGGCAACGTAACTGTCCAAGGTAACCAACTAAAAATAATGGAAATAATTCCAATCAAAGATATATTCCAAGATCCTGTTAAGTTTTGAAAAGATATAGTGATAAAATAAAGAGATGCACAAAGGGTAAAGAAAAGGGAGAACCGAAAAAAAATATTCAGGAATTTGAGCCTTTGTATGCTCAGTAAAGAAATCATACAACCAAAGATTCCTATAATGATCCATCCATATTTTGGGAAAAATGGCTTTATGTCGAGTAAGAGAGCTAGATTGCTCTAGCTCCCTCCTCTAAGAACCGT
>DAIDIM010000054.1 GCA_027459365.1 Chlamydiota bacterium | reverse complement strand
CTTTGTCGGTAGGGTGAAAGTGTTGATATTGATACCATTGGTATTTTCATTGTCCATCTTAATGATCGTTTTTAGCTCTTCTTATGGCACTTTATGCATAGCGCGGTTTCTTCTTGGAGTGAGTATAGGGTTGTCTGTTGTAGTGAGCCCTTTATACATTGCAGAAACAGCGCCTGCAGAAATTCGAGGAAAATTGGTGACTTGTTTTCAATTGGCGATTACGATTGGGATTTTATGTTCTTACATCATTAATTTGTCGACCAATACAGTGCATCTTTCCTGGCGCGCTATGTTTGTTACCGGACTTATTCCGAGTACGCTCCTCTTTTTAGGAGCATTTTTCCTTCCTGAAAGCCCTCGTTGGCTTTGCCTTCGAAAAAGGCATCATGAAGCTTCCATTTCTTTATGTAAAATTTTGGGAATAGGGATTCACTCTGCACGTTTAGAAAAGGAAATTGCATTGATTGAGCATTCAATTGAAAGAGAAAACAAAAAAAGCGTCTGGAAAGATCTATTTTCTAAAAAGATTCGTCCATGTCTCTCTGTTGGAATTCTCCTTTTCTTTTTCCAGCAGCTCAGTGGAATCAATGTGATTATCTATTATGCCCCGATTATTTTTAAGGAAATGCACCTAGAAAGCACTTTAGGAAGTCTCTTAGCTACTGTAGGAATTGGAATTGTGAATGTAGCGATGACATTCGTCGCAATGAGCTGGGTAGAAAAAATGGGTAGAAGGCGTCTATTGTTGCTAGGATTTATTGGAACTACCGCAGTATTATTTACCGTTGCGATTACAACATATTTGAATCTTCCTGCTCTTTATTGGCTGTCTGCAGCATGCATATTTATCTACATTGCATTTTTTGCTGTCAGTTTAGGCCCGTTGCCTTGGGTGATGATGCCAGAAATTTTCCCTCAAAAAGTTCGCGGCCAAGGAGCCAGTTTTTCAGCAGCAAGCAATTGGGCCTTCAATACTGCCGTTGTATCAAGTTTTCCCATTATGCAGCATAGTATTGGAATTTCAGCCACTTTTGCCATCTATGGAATTGCATGTCTTATCGGCTTCTTCTGGGCGATCCGTTATGTTCCAGAGACGAAAAGTTTGTCCTTGGAAACAATAGAAAGGCATGTCTACTCAGGACACCCATTGCGTGAACTTGGCATGGATAAGGCATCAAAATGAAAGCCATAGCAGTTAACCAAGATACGGGAGAACTTGAGTACATTGATTTACCAGAACCGCAAATCCAGACTCCATACGAAGTAAAATTGAAAGTATTGGAAGTTGGAGTTTGTGGGACGGATCAAGAAATCATTGAACATAAGATAGGGAAAGCACCTCCTGGCGAAAAGATGTTAGTACTAGGCCATGAAATGATCTCTGAAGTCATAGAGGTTGGTTCTAAAGTAACAACCTTAAAAAAAGGTGATCTTGCGATTGTGACTGTCCGAAGGGGGTGTGGGAAATGTCCTTTTTGTTTAAAAGGGTGTTTTGATTATTGCTCAGGAATTGAATACATCGAACGAGGCATCCGATGTCTTTCAGGATTCAATGCAGAGTATGTAGTCGATGATGAGGCATTCATTGTAAAAGCGCCAGAATCGTTTCGACATTTTGGATTCCTTGTAGAGCCAATGACCATTTCAGAAAAAGCAATCGAAGAGTTGATTAGAATTCAAAAAGGACGAATCCCTGGATGGAGTCCCAATGGAAAAAAAGCGGTTGTTATTGGACTTGGTCCTATAGGCCTTCTTGCTTGCATGGTTCTAACTTTACGCGGCTTTAAAGTATATGGACAAGACATCGTTTCTAATGATTCTATAAAGGCAAAGATTGTCCATCAGATGGGAGGCATCTATATTAATGGAAAAGAAATCCGATATAGCGATCCAACTTTGGCAGGACAATTTGATGTGATTGTCGAGGCAGCTGGGATTGCAGCAATTTGCTTTCAATGTCTTGATCTTTTAGCGCCCAATGGCGTATGCGCTTATACGGGGATTCCGAACTTACAGACAAATTCACCTTTACCTGCAGGCAAGATCATAAAAAGACTTGTTTTGAAGAATCAGATACTGTTTGGTAGTGTCAACGCTTCAAAACATCATTGGGAAAAGGCCATTCAAGATTTAGAATCTGCAGAGAAGAAATGGAAAGGCATTGCAAACAAAATGATTACAACCCGTATGCCTTATACCAATTTTAAGGGCGCATTTACAAGGCGATCCCAAAAGGATATCAAAATTGTTTTGAGTTGGGTATGATAAACAATACAAAAATTTAGTACATATATCCCTCCAATTCTTCTGTATGGAGAACGTTAGCCAGTCGATCTAAAAATGTACAATATGATAATCAGAAACAATATGGAAAAAATTCAATAACATTCTGATTCTAAGATTGTTACATATTTAGCCCAAAGATCGGCTTCTAAGAAAGAAAGATGACCATTTGTTTGGTTGCTTTTTGAAATGAGTACAAAATTTCCATTTTTCACTTTTAATATAGCTTGTGTGAGAATTTCAAAACTATTTGGATTGATGTCATCGTCTTCAAAATTGACAGCTAAAACCCTTGCTTGAATTTGTTTTAAGTTAGGCGCGTAATCTCTAGAAGCATCTAAAGCATAAAGAACATTATTCGCATCACGGTTTTTTGCCTCATTGCTTGCATGTTCAACATAACTCTGGCCTTGTTGGAGATCTGATGCAATTTGGCTGAGATGTTGAGCACTCTCCATAAGCATTTTCCAGAAGGGGTAGCTAGAAACCCACCCATCTGGCGAATGGGTATAGTTGCCTTGTTTCCATGTAGGATCATTTTTGATAGATTCAATAATGGCACGTCGTAAAATCAAATTTCTTCCGCTCACCGGGACAGGAAGACATGCAATAGGCAAAAGTGCGTCCATCATATGTGGATATTTTTCTCCCCATACCCAAGTGAGCATTCCCCCCATTGAATAACCAAGAATGAAATGCAAATGAGTGACTCCCAACTTCTCGGTGATGAGTTGATGGTGAGCTTTGACGATATCGTGATATTGATAATGAGGAAAATGCGCTTTCATTCCATCGCTTGGAGAACTTGAGCCTCCAGAACCAATTGCATCCGGCAAAATGATATAATACCGGGATAAATCCAATGGCTTTCCAGAAGCAAATAGATGGGTACCGATCGATTCAGTAAGAAATAAAGCTCCAGAACCATTAGTCCCATGAAGCATTAACACTGCATTGACAATGGTTCCAGAGCTGTCTCTTTGAGGAGATCCCAATGTTCTATAATGGATATTCAAATCTTTAAACATTTCTCCATTTTCTAAACGAAAATTATGGATTACATAATTCCCTTCGTAATATCCAGCCAAGTTATCCACCGTCTCTACTCCTGTGAAATGACAAAAAACTAAGTTAACTATAATAAATAATTTCCATTTCAATCTCTTCAGGAACTTGTTTGAAAAAATACATTTTTGAGGTTTTGGGAAGGGTATCTGGGAGTAGCCAATTCTGAAAAAATAGAATCCCTTATACATTGTCTGTCCTTTTATCTTCGAAAGCTATTGAAAGTGCATGAAGATCTTGCTTTTTCTACTTAAAACATAGCTGTCTGAAAGCAGTCAACTAAAACTGCTCGTGGTCTGAACGGGCGCATTCCCATTTTCTGGGTAGCTGCCTAACAGGTTATGCCGCATAGAGTAAACCTCCTTCATACGCCATCTTCTTTAGCAGATTCCAACGACCACTCTTGTAATACGCTCTCAGTAGCAGTATCTCTTCAGCGGTCTCCTCTTTCCAGTAGATGCAGGGACTTTTGAGTCTCAGGTTGATAACCCGGCGCACAGCGCTCTCAATGGCCCCACTGCCTATCGGCAGTTTCTGGGCCGATACTTCCTGGTATGCGAGCCTCTCTCGGTTATTGACGAAGTACATCAGCTCTCTCTGGAGGACCTTGCTTCTCGAACCTTTGGTAGCTTTCTGCAGGTTCTCGAGGACTTCCTTAGTTTTTCCGCTCTTGAGCAACGTCTTCTGTTGAGAGACCCACTGTTTTCGTCTTTTCCCTGACCACTGGCATTTGTGCTCAGCAAATCCATGCAGATGTTGTACCGCATGGTAAAAATCGATCAACTCGATGATCTTACAATGAAGTCCGACCAGGATGAGCATCTTTCGGGCACACTGAATTGCGTCCCATATCCAGTGGGCTCCGTCAGCGACAAACAAGATTTGATCCACTGTACTCAGGTTTAACGATCGGAGGTAAATGTGTAGGAGAGCAAATAAGGCATCAGTTCCCTTTAGGGTTCCGTCTATAAGGGGAAGGACCTTCTTGTCTATCCTTCCGTCGTCGTTTACAACGTAAATGATAAGCAGTTTTGGCTCGCGCCAATCGGTACTATAGTGAGATCGGTTCTTTTTTGTCCGACGACCCCGTTTTGATGTTCGAATACGAAGGCGTCCTCCATCCGATGAGAGAACAACTCGGCGTCCCTTTAAGTTTTCTGCACGCAAGATCTCAATCACTGGCTCTGTTTTCTGTCCTAATCTCGCACGACAGGCAAAGCGTTTGGCTATATTCCTCACTGTCTTAACATCCAATGGACATCCTCGAGATTCTATCATGTGTCTTGCCTCTTCGAAGGAGCAGAGGGCTGCGGCAGCTTGTGCAACCTCTGAAGCCAAAAACGGTGTACAGTGGTCGTGAATTCCTAAAAGATACAGTTCCGGGTAAAGCCCCTTACCCCGCTTCCCTGCACTTCCTCTTCTGGCCCAATAGACCACGTTTAAGGGTATGACCGTCCCACCAGAGAATCTGATCTGAACGAGAACACGACCCTTGTTGACCAGCATTTTACGAAACTGATGAGAAAGCTCAATGGCAGAAGCCCGAAATGCCTCATCTTTGTCAATATGTTGCTGCACCTTTTGCGCAACGATCAGATCTCCGAGCTCCCTTGTAAGTGACTGTATCTCCAACTCCAGTTTCTCCAGGTCCTGCTCATTGTTGATCTTGTCTGTTCGAACGATGATTTTCTGTATTCGTTCGTTTGTGGCTTGAATTTTGATGGAGATGTCTTTAGAATCTTGATCTGTGCCTATGCGCATGTGTCCTCTTTGGGTTTGGTCATTCAAAGAGTATCAGTGCTTTAGGCACTTTTTTTAAACAAAATTTTTAATTTACAGCGATACCCAGAAAATGGGAATGCGCCCG
>DAIDIM010000044.1 GCA_027459365.1 Chlamydiota bacterium | reverse complement strand
TCCGAGGGAGGCGTCCGATGATTTTATTATTTTTTTGCGAGTTAATAGCAGCAACGTCCCTATTGACGAGTAAAAAAATAATAAAAGCGCGGACGCTCTCACCGGAGATGCCATCAAAAAATGACATAAGTCGAGATTATCATTTATTCGAGCAGATTTTGAATAACATACGCCATGCCAATCCCGATTCATACTCAACGGCACAACAACAGTTCATCACAAGTCTTTGCACTTTAGCATATAAAATTGAAGGAAAACCCGAAGATCTTGACCTACATAAAGTCTTGAATGTTTGGAAAATTCCTCTCTTAAACTAGGAAGAAAATGAAACAAAAAACAAAAGATACTTTTCGACAACTTGCAGAAATCACATCACATCATCTGGGGTCTCCATATTCTTTTTTTATTGCAATATTTTTGATCATTCTCTGGACCATTTCTGGTTTTTATCTGGAATTTAATCAAACATGGCAGTTAATTATCAATACAGGGACGACCATCGCAACCTTTCTGATGGTTATCTTAATGCAAAACACGCAGTATCGAGAGACGCGCTCGATGCAGCTCAAGCTCAATGAACTTTTATATGGGACAAAAAATACCCGAAATTCGTTTCTTGAGATTGAAGACGAAAGCGATGAAGAGCTTGATGAACTGAAAATGAAATTTAAAGAGTTACGGGAAGAATACATCCAAAAAATGGAGCACAGAAAACACAAAAAACATCATTGATGATTGTGAGACGTATATGCACATTGTTATCACAGGCGGAACTGGATTAGTGGGAAGACGCCTATGTAAAGCGCTTCATGAACAAGGACATCAGGTGAGTGTGATTGGCAACAAGACGATCCCACAAGAATCAATCGAATTTCGTTTTATTCGAGCACGCCTAATCGATGGAGAAATCCCTTCTGTTTTTTCTGATTGCGATGCAATCATTCATCTTGCCGGCGCAAATATTTTCCACCGCTGGACCAAAAGCTACAAGCAGCTGATTTTAGACACAAGAGTGAAAACAGCTCAGGCCATTTATAACTATCTGTCAAAACAAACAAAAAGAGCTAAAATTTTTATCTCTGCATCCGCCATTGGATTTTATGGAAATCGAGGCGATGAAATTCTTGATGAAACAAGTAGCCCCGGAACCGGTTTTCTTAGCCATACGTGCGTAGAATGGGAAATGGCACGAGAAAAATTTTCTTCTTTGGATATGCGTACTGTTTCTATTCGTACGGGAACAGTCATAAGCCGTGATGGCGGATTTCTTTCTAAAATCGTTCCCCTTTTTCGCTTAAGGCTCGGAGGAAATTTTGGAAATGGAAAGCAATGGTTTCCATGGATTCATATAGACGATTTAGTGAATATCTATATACAAGCAGTTTTGGATCCTCGTTTCTCTGGACCCATCAATGCCGTCGCCCCAAAACCGATTCGCAATACAGAATTTACAAAGGCGCTTAAGGAAATTTTAAAAAAGCCTGCCTTCTTATCTGTCCCTTCGTTTGCTCTCAAATTAAGTCTTGGAGAGTTGGCTTCAGTGATTCTTTTTAGTCAAAGAGTGGTCCCTCGTAGGCTAGAGAATTTGGGATTTTCTTATCATTATCCGACGATCGAAAAAGCGCTCAGAGAATGTATAGACGTCGTTTGAGAAATCAAAGTGAAATCATGCGGTTGAATGATTGATCATTTCAAGAAATTGTAATTCATCAGTTTCTTAAATGGAGGACAATCTTCCAACGCAAGACATCCATCAGGCCTGACCAGAAGCGCTTTCGGTGGAGATTCGCCTTTCACATGAAAGGTACGGAGGTGAGGGTGACTTACTGGAGATTTGTCGACATTGAAAAGGAGAAGGGGTAGACTACGCTCCTGATGCTGGTGCGCTGTCCGAAACTTTCCGCAAGACGGGTCTTGATGTTTGGTGCAATACCCTCCTTCCCTATAAGAGTTTGACTTATCTCGAAATAAAACAGAATCAGCTTCTGATACATGTAGGGCTGAGGGGCCCTCTCTTTTAGGGTCTGAATTTTGAGAGGATGAGCACGTTTTTCCCCTCAAAAACGATTGCGAGATAAAGAATACGCTTGACGCCACGATCTAGAAGTTCCTGGGCGTACTTTTTCTCTTCGATTTGCTGTAGAGCAGAGTTTGCTGCGGTCTTCATATCCATCTTTTTAAATGGACCAATCTTTTTAAATTCCATGATTAGTCCTAAGGCATGTCTGTTTTTAGGGATGAGCAACACATCATATCTTCCGAGCCCGCTTTCCCGATTTGATTTCACCTCATATTGATCTTTAAGACCTATTAACATTCCCAAAACAAAGGCATGGTAGATCTTTTCCGGTTCGTTGCCAGATACATCAAAAGTGCTCGCTGAAGAGAGGACAAATTCCTGAAAAAGCTGGGAAAATGTATCCACATCGCCTGCTATTAGCGAGGAGAGAAGCATCCGATATTTATGCTCATTAAGGCTCCTTTCAAACCAGTCAAGAATCGTCGATTTATACAATTCCTTCACTTCAGTATTGGGGATACGTAAACGGCAAAGATTGCCGCGAGAGACAGAATCAGTGGTCAGATAGCCGCTATAGAGCAGTAGAGCCCAAATAGCATTCGGCTTTTCCTCAAGATCCGTGAAGATAAAACCCTCCTCAATTTTTTTCTCGACATATCCCCCATGTAAAAGCTCCTCTATTTCCGTTTTTAGTTCGCTTGTGCCTTGAGTCAAGCATTGCTGCATGAGCGTATTATCGCTTGAATTGACCCAGTAAGGAAGAATATTTCCCTTTTTGGCACAGCAATTGAGGACAGACCATGGATTATATATTTGTTTACATGACCCAATACAATAACCGTCATACCATTTCGTTATTTCTGAAAGATTTTCGGTAAGATCATAGCTTGCCAAAAACACTTTTACTTCGGATTCCAATAGGCCAAACTTGTCTTGAAATTCCTCATTCAATAGAGAAAATGTGGAGATATTATTCACTCCCGAAAAAATACTCTCTTTTGCGATGCGAAGAATCCCTGTGAGAACGCCCCGTTCCAGATAATTGTTATCTTTCAAGCCTCCTGAAAGAAGGTTACGCAAAAAATCTATCAAGCGGCGATAGAATTTCCCAATATAAGCGGCATGAGCGGGAGCATCATATTCATCAATGAGGACAATGACTTTGGTCTTATGGTAGAGGTAGAGCCATTTGGTAAGAAAGCGTAGGCTGTGTTCATACAAGGTAGGGCTTGCTTCTTTACGAATAATTTTGAGGAAATCTTCTTTTTCTTCGGGAGAAAGTACAGTACTTTCCACTAGATATCTATGACGCTGGAACTCTTCTCCTAGAATAATACGGAAGTGTTCAAATGTTTCATCCCAAGAGGCGTGCTTATTGTCTTTGAATGTCAGAAAAATAACGGGATATGTTCCTTGTTTTTTCCGGAATTTTTGCTCTTTCCAAATTGCTAAATTTTGAAAAAGACGGCCTGTATCTTCTTCACATTTTTCGAAGAAATAGCCAAGCATGGATAAATTTAAGGTTTTACCGAATCGACGGGGACGCGGAATCAGTGCAACGCTGGTTCCTTTTTCAAGCAATTCCTGTATAAGCAATGTTTTATCGGCATAGGCGTACCCACCTTCGATGATGGTCTTAAAATCGCTAATTCCAATCGGGAGTGGTTTTCTGTTCATAAAGTCGAAGTATAATGACATGATCGAAAAATGGAAATATGAATCCGCAACATATAGGAGCCATTCCCGATGTGCCTCTTCGACGATATTCGGGAATCTTTTCGACGATTTTACCTCCATTTTCGCAAAGCCATATAACTCAATGAGATATTAGCTTTGCGAAAATGGGGTAAACTCGTTCGAAAATATCCCAAATCTCCTCGAAGAATTCACACCGAGAATGGCTCTATAGAAATAATTGGATTTTGTCTATAAAAAAAGGCCTCGGTTTCCCGAAGCCTTGTGTGTTGGAGGTGGAGAGAATCGAACTCTCGTCCTTAGCAAACTACTCATAAATGACTACATGCTTATCACCTGTAAATAAGTTGGTTTTGCCGACAGGCGAAACGCTTGGAACCAACTAGCAAATCTTAATCTCGAATCCCTACCCCAGATTTACCAGGATTGGTAAGGTTCATACCAAGATGTATGACGGTGAAGATCTGTGACTCTCGGTCTGATCCCAGCTCACCGGGCACTTAAGGCGGTTAAGCCTTAAGCAGCCATCAATTCGTTAGAATTGTCGTTTATGTTTAATCGAATATTTTTAGAGGCCAACGATTGTCCTCTACATGCCACCTATGCATCGCTTCCAAGTCGAAACCTTGACACCCCCGCAAAAGATACTCTGATGAGAATATCCTTTGCGGGAGCGAGAAGACATATGCCTATAGAGTCATTATAGCATAACTTATATTTTTATACTAAACTTACATATACACTTAACAATCAGCCTTCTACGCTGCTAGTTACAATGGTACTGTGCCTATGATCAAACATAGTAGCGGGTATGAGATTTTGATTATCTCTCCTCGTTTCTATGAACAGTTATTGAAAAATCGATTTCCTTCAACATTCATGACACCTGTGCCTGTTTTAGGCTATCGAAAAGTTGAAAAATTAAGCGATCCTCAGAAAAGAGTGATGTCTATTTGTTCACCTCTCGCACCAGGATCGGACATACATGGAAGAGTTTGCAAAATACATGCCTCGAGGTATTTTCACGACATGGATCATTTATTTTTGGAATCTGCTAACCCTCATCGAGAGGCGTGGATTCATCGTACTATTCTGATTGGAATAGAACTAATGGAACTGGAGAATATGCGTTGCAAGAACTTAAAAAAATTGCTTTTGAGCAAGATTGGAACATCGTTTTGGGATACAGACACAAGAACTTGAAAATGTATTTAGCATTGAAGACCTTCGTAGACTCAATTTTTATTAACGACAAAAATTTATAGCTTATTCTATAATCTTCCTTTTTTATTGAGGTCCCCTATTTTTCAATTCGATCCTAGCGAAAGCATGCCAAAAAGAGAGGAGAAGATCCTTCAATTTTGGCAAAAACATGAGATTTTCAAGCGCTCCGTTGAGGAAAAACGGGATCGTCCCCTCTTTTCTTTCTATGATGGCCCCCCTTTTGCTACAGGACTTCCTCATTACGGCCACATCTTAGCTGGCACGATTAAAGATGCAATTCCACGCTATAAGACGATGAAGGGCTTTTGCGTTCCTAGACGTTTTGGGTGGGATTGCCATGGATTGCCTGTTGAAAACGAGATTGAGAAAGCAAAAGAGCTATCCGGTGTTGCGGCAATTGATGCATTTGGGATCGCTGCATTCAATGAGGAGTGCAGAAGCATTGTATTGCGCTATAGCAATGAGTGGAAAAAGACTGTCGATCGAATGGGCCGTTTTGTCGATTTCAGCCAAACGTACAAGACGATGGATCCATCCTTTATGGAGAGCGTTTGGTGGGTTTTCAAGCAGCTGTTTGATAAGGGACTGATTTACGAAGGCTTCAAGGTGATGCCTTTCTCAATGAAATTGGGCACGCCACTTTCGAATTTCGAAGCCAATTTGAACTACCAAGAGGTGGATGATCCTTCAATTACTGTCGCATTTAAAAAGCTAGATGAACCAAATACTTTCTTCTTGGCATGGACAACAACTCCTTGGACCCTCCCTTCAAATTTGGCCCTTATGGTTGGTCCAGAGCATCAATATGTGAAAGTAAAAAAATTAGGAAAACAGTATATTTTAGCAGAAGCGCGCCTTGCAGATACCTTCAAGGAAGAGGTCGAAATCATTGAGCGTTTCTCTGGGAAAAAGTTAAATGGGGCGCGCTACTCCCCACTCTTTCCATTCTTTAAAGATCGGGATGCATTTCGGGTCATTCTGGAAGACTCTGTCTCAATAGATGATGGGACTGGCATTGTCCATTCAGCACCTGCATTTGGTGAAGTTGATTTCTTTGCTTGTAAACGGGAAAATATTGATCTTGTCTGCCCGATTGACTCAAATGGCCGTTTTACAACGGATGTTCCTCCATATCAAGGACTTTTAGTTAAAGAAGCAGACAAAATCATCATGCGCGATTTGAAAACTGCGGGAGCCCTCTTTTATCAGGGGACCATTCATCATCGCTATCCCTTCTGCTGGAGGTCCGATACTCCCCTCATTTACAAAGCTGTTCGAACATGGTTTGTCAATGTTGAGCAGTTTAAAAACGAACTTCTTGTGTCCAATGCGCAAATACATTGGATGCCCGAGCATATCAAAGACGGGAGGTTTGGAAAGTGGCTTGAAAATGCAAGAGACTGGGCAATTAGTCGCAATCGCTACTGGGGCACCCCAATCCCCGTCTGGATCAATGAGAAGGGGGATATCCATGTTGTGGAAAGTATTGCGGAGCTTGAAAAACTCACCCACACAAAAATCACCGACATCCATCGTCACTTTATCGATGATTTGATGTTCGAAAAAGATGGGTATACCTATCGCCGCATTCCAGAAGTGTTTGACTGCTGGTTTGAATCAGGCTCTATGCCTTACGCACAGAATCACTATCCTTTTGAAAACAAAAAGGCTTTTGAAAACTGTTTTCCAGCTGATTTCATCGCGGAAGGGATTGATCAAACGCGAGGGTGGTTCTATACATTAACCATCCTATCTACCGCCCTATTTAAAAAACCTGCCTTTAAAAACGTCATTGTGAACGGGATTATCTTGACCGAAGATGGCAATAAGATGTCGAAGAAGCTCAAAAATTATCCCGATCCGGAAATTGTGATCGATAAATTTGGTGCCGATGCAATTCGCCTTTATATGCTGGGAAGCCCTGCTGTAAAAGCAGAAGATCTTCGCTTTTCTGAAAAAGGGGTAGAACATACGTTAAGACAAGTACTGATTCCTATGTGGAACTGTTTTGTATTTCTTTCTACCTATGCAAAAATCTATCATTGGAAAGTAGAGAGAATGACTTCCAAACCCGAGGCGCTCATTGACCAGTGGCTCCTCTCCATTACACAAAAGCTGATTTTGGAAGTCGAATCGGGCATGGAAAATTACGATCTAAATCGGGCGGTAGAACCGTTCATCCAATTTATCGATCAACTTACGAACTGGTACATCCGGAGATGCCGTGCTAGATTCTGGGCAGATAGTGATACACAAGATCGGAGAGATGCATTTTCAACGCTTTATACGGCTCTCCTTGATTTAATCCACATAGCAGCCCCGTTTGTCCCCTTTTTATCTGAAGCGATCTATCAGGAGCTAAAAACAGTATCGATGCCCGATTCTGTTCACTTGAGCGATTTTCCAACGTATCAAAAAAAATATCGGAATGTTGAGTTAGAAAAAGAGGTCGAAGTTTCTCAAGAGGCTGTCGGACTTGGGCATGCTCTTCGCAAAGAATATAAACTTAAAGTGCGTCAACCTCTTGCGAAAGCCTACCTCATCTCTTCCAATCAAGAACGTCTTGATTCTTTAAAAAAACAAAGTGACTTGATCAAGGATGAGCTCAACGTAAAAGAGATCGAATTTCGGAGCGATGAATCTGAATTTGTCCTATGGCTTGCCAAACCCAACTTCCCCATCCTTGGCAAAAAAATCGGCAAATTGATGCCTCAGGCCCAAAAAATCATCACAAACTTTAACCGCCAACAAATCCAACAAATAGCCGCTGGTAAAAATGTCTTTATTCAATTAGATGGTCAAGATGTAGAAATTACCCCAAGCGATGTTCAAATTGAGCGCAAGGTAAAAGAGAGAACAGCCGCAGGAAATCTCGGAGATCTCACAGTTGCCCTCGACACACAACTGAACAGCGAACTCCTCGAAGAGGGCTTAGCCCGCGAGCTAGTCAATCGAATCAATACGCTGCGCAAGGAGCTCGATTTCCAAGTGACCGATCGGATTCGAATTACACTTCAAGCAAGCGATTACGTGCGCAAATGCTTTACAAAGTTCTACGACTACATTACGGGTGAAGTCCTCGCAACTGACGTCCAGTTTACAAATTGTGAAGGGACCCCAATCGATCTCAACGGCGAAGAAGCAATCATCCTTCTCAAAAAGGACTAAAAATTATATGAACACAAAAGAGTTTGATATCCGTTGGCAACAACGTTTTAATAATTATAAAAAGGCCCTTGCCCAGTTATCAAAGTCATGAAACACACATTACTCAATGAAATGGAAGAACTAGGTCTCATTCATGTTTTCGAATATACACATGAACTTGCCTGGAAAACCCTTCAAGATTATGCAAAAGAAAAAGGATTTTCTCATGTTTATGGATCAAAGGATGCGACACGACAAGCATTCAATATGAATATCATTGAGAATGGTGATATCTGGATGGAAATGATTCAAAGGGCGCATTCCCATTTTCTGGGTAGCTGCCTAACAGGTTATGCCGCATAGAGTAAACCTCCTTCATACGCCATCTTCTTTAGCAGATTCCAACGACCACTCTTGTAATACGC
>DAIDIM010000015.1 GCA_027459365.1 Chlamydiota bacterium | reverse complement strand
TGGAATGCCTGGGCATTTGGAATATGTGCAGCACCGAAAGCAAGTGAGGAGAGTACAAGACCTGCCATCGGATTTATGCTTTCAGAAATCGCAGACTGAAGAAATCCTCTAAAAAAGCTCTCTTCACCAATAGCAACAGGTAAAGCAAGAGGAGGCAACACGGCATGCGATAGATCTGCTGCAATCTTTACTTTCCCATTATCAGGGTATACAAAATAGACGGTTGCTGATGCAAGAGCGATTGCACCTAAAATACCACCCCAAACTTCAGGTTTTTTTAAGACGCTGATTTGAAAAGGTGCGTATGTTAAATCGGTAAATTGATCCGTCGGCATTTTGTAAGAATAGTTTACGATCCCGTTGGCAAATCTTGCATCTCTATATGCTGCATAGGTGCTATAGTAACTATTTGTAATAAAAGAAAGTGAGCTCGGAATAAAAATATTATCATTCTTAACAATTATATCATCGTACTTTTCGCTATATTTGAGTTGAGATGCTGCAATGCCTAAACTAAGCCCCGCACTACCTGCCATGATTCCGGCTGACTTCATATCGCCTAAATACATTTGACCGAGGCCTGGAAAAATCGCTGACAATCCTGCAGCAAGCCATGGTCTTTTATAGTTCGATTCTAAAACAGGCGGATTTATCTGAATGTCATTATTTGTATGAATAGAATTAAAATCGTTACTATGAGGTAATTGGTTAAAACTGAGTAAGTCGTCGATCTTTTGCGGTTGCGAGATCTCGTTAGAAATGAGATCCTCAAGATGCCTCTGCTCAGCCACCTCATTCGAAAAGATAGAAAGAACATAAATGAGTGGGAAAACCAATTTTTTCATAAAATTTCCTAAAGTAAATAAGCATCATACTGATCAAAAGAATATCTTTCAACTCTTTTACCAGCGGCTGTGATGTCTCTCTTTTACTTTTGGTTCTTCTTGAACAATTTCATCTAGCGGAGAGGAAGGGGATTTATAAGAGGGTGGATTGTTCAATTCTTTTCCGGAAACAATGACAAAGGCAAAAGAGAGGGAAAATGCTGTGAGGATTGCTTTTGTAAGTATGTTCATCGCTTTACGTCCACAAGAATTCTAAGCGATGATCGATATTTATTACAAAACTTTTTACCAGCGGTTATGATGGCGCTCTTGCTTGTCTTTGATTCGATACTCCGCAAGCATTGTTTTATGATGCGGATCATTACATGAGTTAATTACAAATGCAAATCCTAATGCAATTGCAACGAGTAATAATTTTCGAATAAAATCCATCGTGTACCTCTTAATTTCACCTGTATTGATAATCGTAATTATTTAGCAAGGGCATTTTAATAATTTTTCTGATAAATTAGTTGAGATGGATGCATTTACAAAACTTTTAGATGTTGCTGCTCGATTGCTTGGCCCGAATGGGTGTCCTTGGGATCAGGAGCAAACTTTACGCACTTTACAACCTTACCTTTTAGAAGAGGCGCATGAACTCGTCGACGCAATCGATTCGGGTGATGCGCAAAAAATGAAGGAGGAGTTGGGAGACTTTTTTTATACGGCTATTTTCGTTGCTAAATTGGCTGAAAAGGGGGATCTTTTCTCTTTAAAAGAGGCTCTCGAGTCGATCACAGAAAAATTGATCCGGCGCCATCCTCATATTTTTGGAGAGGTGAAGGTGAGTGGTAGCGAAGATGTGATGCGCAATTGGGAAGAGATCAAGATGAAAGAGGGGAGAAAGTCTCTTTTTGAAGGTCTTCCTCCTACGCTGCCGTCTCTTGCCATGGCGCAGAAAATCATTTCTAGAATGAGACGAAAAAAATTGACGCAAAAAAAAGAGACAAGCTTGAAATGCGAAGAGGAACTGGCTGAAAAAATCTGGTCTTTAATCGAAGAGGGGGAAAGTGCCGGTTTTGATGCTGAGACTGCTTTAAGAAGGCTTTGCAAAAAAAACACCGGAGAGGGTCTTATAGCATGAGACAGATTCCTTAAGGCTGCTGCCTTCCGACCCTGACCTGGTTCAGATTGCTCACTCTATAAGTTCCCCGGTGAAGAGGTGATTTTAACTCGACTTATGTCATTTTTTGCTGGCATCTCCGGAGAGGGCGTTCGCGCTTTTATTATTTTTTTGCTCGTCAATAGGGTCGTTGCAGCTATTGACTCGCAAAAAAAATAATAAAATCATCGAACGCCTCCCTCGGATCTGCCTACCAAAAAACGTACAAAGTCGAGTTTAACACACGTCGTTGTTTATTTCAACGTTCGTGTGGGATGGGCATTCACATTGTAAAGATAGGTCTCTGGAAAGAATTGGTGCCGCTCTCCTTTCGCCTTCTGCAGAGACCATCTTGTATTCCTCTTTTCCTCCAGATAAGCGTGCTAAAGCAATCGCCTTAAATGTAGGCATTGGATACTTTTTTTTAGCTTTGGGCCCTTTTTTAGGAGGCATTTTAACCCAATATGCGTCTTGGCGCTATGCATTTTGGTTAAATTTGCCAATTGCCGCTTTTGCTTTTATATCAGCATATTATATGCCCGTTCTTAAAAAACAGAAAAGAAGTTTTGAATGGATTGGTTTTCTTACATTTTCACTTGGTTCTGTGAGTATTGTGTACACTCTTATGGAAGGAAGAGCGTGGGGATGGTCTTCTTATCAAACTTTGATTACGCTAGCTTTTTCAATACTCATGTTTTCGATTCTCATCATCCATTCAAAAAAGATTGAGAAACCCTTTCTTGACCTTACTTTTTTTAAAAAACGCTACTTAACAGCCGCTTTAGGATCTACCCTTTTTATCACTTTTATTATCATGATTGTTCTTATCTGGACAATTTACTTTCAAAACATTCTCAATCGCACTCCACTTGAAGCTGGAATGGTGGCGCTTGTTGCAATTTTGCCAGTGATTGTATTCTCTACTTTTACCGTCAAATTGATGAACAAACTGGGACCAAGTATCATCATCTCTTCCGGTTTTTTGATCATCGGTATCGCGCTGTGCTCCCTCAGCGCTTATCCAACCGTTCAATCACTGATTCCTCTATTTTACATCGCTTTTGCTTTCGGCTCTGGGGCTTCTTTGATCATCGCCCCAACAACTGTTGTTTTTGCCAATGAAACACCTGTAGAACATCGGAGTACGATGTCCTCTTCCACATCCACTTTCCGCAACTTTGCGACCAGTATTGGCATGGCAACATTTGCAGGTCTTTTTGCCTCTATCCATCACATCTCATTAAATGATCAGAGAGGAGAAATCGCGGCAAATATTGATGCTTTTCGTGCAGTAAACTTGTTTGCAGCAGCGGTGGCTGTCTTAGCAGCAATCTTTGCTGCATTCTATTTTCGTAAGAAAGACTAAATCCTGCGATGTAAAAACTGAGTGATTTTGCAATGCAATGGGTAGAAATATCTAAATTTTTCCACCGCTTTTAAGGATGTCTTAGATCTCCTTTTCAAAAACTCGATACTTTTTGTAGATGGTACCGTTTAGTCTTTCGCAAAGTCCTCGCATTAAATGATTATTTTCTAAAATGTAGCTCGCTTCAGATTCTTTAAAATGAGTATCCTTATAATAACGATTAGCGAATTCATTTAATAAAAGATGCAGAATTCCACCGCGCCGATATTCTGGTAGCATACCTAAAATTAAGTGTCTTCCTCTCGTAATTTTCTTTTTCAACATGAGAATCTTAAAGATATTTAACAGAGAAAGCTTGCCATTCATCCCTCTTATAAAATGATTGTAATCTGGCAAGAAAATGGATCCGGCTACTATTTGACCATTTATTTCGGCAAGTATTACATGATTTGGTTCAGCTATAAGGCGCAAACTTGAATACAGATCGTTTGCCTCTTCCGTAGTAAAGGGAATAAAACCGTGATTCCCTTTCCATGCCAAATTGAAAATTTCCAATAATCTGTAAATTTCTGCTTTTTTATTTTTTTTATCTAATTCTCTGATTCTAATATGAGAATTTTTCTTTTGAATGATGGCTATGGTTTTACTCATTTTCTCATGTGAGAGTAAACTAGACTCTTTATTTATTTTATAGGCATATAGATCGATTAATTTATTCAAGCCATACTTTTCAAATAATTTGAAATAATATGAAGCATTATGAGTGGAAAGTAAAACTTGGGGATATTCAAAACCTGAATATTGACATCCGTACTCATAATTGGATGAAGGGCTGGCAGGGCCAGTCATTTTATCAAATCCCTGCTCTTTTAGCCATGCAGATGCTGTATCGAGTAATGCTTTAGCAACATGAAAATCATCGATTGACTCAAAAAAACCAAAGAAACCTGTGTTATCGTTATGTTCCTTATTGTGTAGAGTATTTTTAATGGAGGCGATACGACCTACCACCTCTTCCTGTTTTTCGGCTAAGAATAGCTTCATTTCTCCATATTTATGAAAGGGATGTTTGCCTGTGAACATTTTTTTACAATCTGAAAAAAGCGGGGGACACCATTGTTTGTCCTCTTTGTAAATTTTCCATGGAAAATTAATGAACTCCTTTAAATCTCTCGAGTTTTCGACAGAACGAATAATGACGTTGTCTGAGTTATTCTTATCCATAATTTTGTCTTAACAATCCTCTCTTTTGTAAAGAATTGCAAGATTAACAAAACAAGATTTTTTTTAACAGCTGATGCTTACACAAGGGTGTTCTCTAATTGCGCGCAATTAGAGAACACCCTGCGACTAGTCGAGACTTGCGTTAAATAAAAAAAATTTACTATCATGCTATGATATGTGTGTAAGACTAAAAAGTTCCAGACATCCCGAATAACACTCTACAAGTTGTCGAAAGTATTCCGAGAGGGAAACCGTTCTTCAACACATTATAGCGTGGCGAGGAATAGTATGGGATCAGAACAATTTGAAAAAGCTCAGCCAGAGGACAGATGAAAAAACAGTGTTCTACCATTAAAAATCCAAGACTTTTCAAATCCCCTTTCCTAGAAGTGTTTTCAAAAACTCACTGGAGTATTCCATTATTTATTTGTATTCCGATCATTGGATTTTTTCTTTTGAAAAACATTCCAAATACTTCGATTTTTAAAATTTTCGGATTATTTTCATTTGGCATTTTGATTTGGACTATGACAGAGTATTGTATACATCGTTTTATCTTTCATTTGGAACCAAAGAGCAAATGGGGTCAAAGACTTCTTTTCATCATTCATGGTGTACACCATGATTATCCAAACGATTCCTTCAGATTGTTAATGCCTCCTGTTATTACTATTCCTTGCTTTTTATTTTTTTATTATTTATTTCTGATTTTTTTTGGATTAGTTAACTCAGAGATTATATTTTCAGGCTTTGTAACTGGCTATCTTTATTACGACATGCTTCACTATGCAATTCATCATTCAAAAAAACCGGGAAAAATACTCAAATTCTTAAAAAAAAATCATTTCCATCATCATTTCCAGAATGACCAGTTAGCATTCGGAGTTACTTCTATATTTTGGGATATTATTTTTAACACCTCAAACAAAACCCAAAATAAAAGACAAAATGTCAAGGGCGATTTATAAGATCTTGGTAAGCTTCGAAGACTTGATCTGTGGGGATAAATTTTTTCTAGTATTTGTCATGAAATGACTGCAAAAAGTGTCGTTCAAAATCCTTATAGATCTTTTCCAAAAACGAGATGATCAAAAAGAAGAGAAACTGCCTAAAAGTTAAATCATCTGCTTCTGTTTCATCCAACCAAGCGTCTCTTCCAGAGTCTGGCGCGCGGGACGGAAAGTAGCTCCCAATTCTTTTTGTGCTTTCTTATTATTAAAAAACCAATATCTGCATGCATAAGGAATTAAAGATGAATGCACCGGCAATAGCTTCCTACAATATTTTGAGAGAAAAAGAGCTAAATTATTATTGAGAGGAATCATGAGTTTTTTTTGACAAAGGCAAGATTGAGCAAGACGACCCGCCTCTCGAAGAGTCAGATTTTCTCCCCCGAGAAAATATCTTTCTCCAACAGCGCCTTTTTCTAATGCTGCAACGATTCCATTTGCTACATCATCGACATGAACTATATTGATTCCCCCAGTGCAACTAAATATAGGATTTGTTCGAGCAAAGTATGCAAAATATCCACAAGTGATTTGATCATAATCATTGGGTCCTAGAACCGTTGAGGGATTCACAATTACAATTTGAGCACCTCTTTTCACTTTTATCTTACAGAGTTGTTCCACTTGATTTTTAGCCCAAGCATAAAGATAGGGATCTTTCGGCAAAGAAAAACTGCTTTCTTCGTTTTGGAGAACCGGTGTTGTCGTTCCATTGATTGCATTGCTACTGCTAACATAAACAACTTTTAGATTCTTCGCTGCTTCAAAGACATTTTTAGATCCTTCGATCACTATTTGTGACATTTTTGGAGAAACCATATCATGTCCCTTAATCATACAAGCAAGGTGTATGACTCCGCTACATCCTTGCATACCTGCCTGAAGAGATGGTAGATCTAACACATCCCCATAACAACGAGTGATCGGTAAGGAATCGATCCGATCTGTTTTGCTATTTTTTCGAAGCAATACTTTTACTGAATACCCTTTTTCTAAAAGCGTATAAACGACACGAGATCCAATAAACCCATTTCCTCCAGTAACAAAAATCATAAATCTCCTTAGAAAACTCGATATTTTATAGGGCTCAATTCCCAATAAGGATAATACATCGCATTATTTGTTTCTAAAATATAGGCTGCTTCAATTTTTTTATCGAAGAGTCAATTACATTTACTGTATGTACAATTTGTTCTTCTGTGTGTAAACAGCTAATAAAAAAACGGAGCCTAGACTTATTCTGTTCTACAGCAGGATAGAAAAGAGGCAGCGCATAGATTTTTTGTTGGAAAAGAAAATCGGAAAGATAGAGCGCATTTTCAGTACTTCCCACAATCAAGGGAACGATGGGAGAATCTTTACTGCTGCCTATATTAAAACCCTTCTCGATACATAACTTGCCGAACATATTGCTCCGCTTTTGCAATGTTCTGACTCTTTCGGGTTCTTCATTCAGAACCTCGATAGCAGCAAGCGCAGCTGCTGTGTTTGCGGGGGAAATCCCGACACTATAAAGAAAACCAGGCGCAGAATAACGCAAGTAGGTAATGAGTTCAGATGTTCCGGCAATATAACCTCCGCAGCTGGCAAATGACTTGCTTAATGTCCCCATCCAAATATCGACATCTTTTGGATCGATTTTCGCATATTCTTGAATGCCTCGACCTGTCTCTCCTAAAGTCCCGATCGAATGTGCTTCATCGATCATCAGCGCTGAATCGTATTCTTTTTTTATGCGGATAAATTGCGCAAGGTCTGGAATATCCCCATCCATGCTATAAACACCCTCGATAACGATCAGTACTTTTTTGTATTTTTGCCGCTCATTTCGAAGAATTGTTTCTAGAGATTCATAATCGTTATGAGGAAATGAACGAATCGTCGCTCCTGAAAATTGACAGCCCTTAACAATGCTATTATGAGCCAGAGCGTCATAGAGAATCAGGTCGGTTTCTAAAAAAAGATGCTCGATACAAGAGACATTGGTGGTATAACCCCCCACAAAAACAAGAGAATCTTCCACATTGAGAAAGCGTGCGATAGCCGCCTCTAATTCCGCATGAATCTCCTTCTCCCCTCCGGCAATACGGCTTGCTACGCACGAAGTACCATATTGCTGGATCGCACATGTCACCCGGTCTAATACTTTTGGATGGTTTGATAGCCCCAAATAATTATAGGAGACAAAATTCAAATACTCTATTCCCTTCAGCAATACTGTATTCAAACTGATAGACTCACTCGATCTAAAGTAAAAAGGTGGTAGACCCATACTCTGTAGAGTAGAAAATTGCCTCTGCAAATAAATTCCACCTCGGCCTGTTAGAGATGTTTTAGTATGTTGTGCTAGAGGCTCTGTTTCTTGCTGCATTCTTCTTATTTTTGATTTTCTGAAGAAATCGAGTATATCGAATTAAAAAATTAAAGACAACGAAGATTTTTTGTGTGTTAGCGTTTAATTGAAATGTCACATTTGCGTTGAATCGAAATGTCACTTTTCTTGGTAAGTGTAACTCTTTGGGGTTCATCCGACAAATGCGT
>DAIDIM010000217.1 GCA_027459365.1 Chlamydiota bacterium | reverse complement strand
ATCCGAGGGAGGCGTCCGATGATTTTATTATTTTTTTGCGAGTTAATAGCAGCAACGTCCCTATTGACGAGTAAAAAAATAATAAAAGCGCGGACGCTCTCACCGGAGATGCCATCAAAAAATGACATAAGTCGAGATTAATAACCTCAGTTTTGGGTTCGTTTTCCTCGAAGGTCATAGAGATTTTTGATAAATTTTCGCAACGTATCGAGAAAATAAATATCGAAAAGTTATATTTTTGAGCGAAAAGATGCGAAAATTTGCGAAAAGATCTATGAGATTCGAGCGGAACGAACCCAAAACTGAGGTTAATAGATGAGTTTGGATTTCTGTCAAAGGTTGACGGGAAAAAAATAGGCTAGAGGAATGCACACTGTATCTTATCCATAACTTCGGATGGAATGATATTTTCAGCAACGAGATTAAGAAGAACGCTCTCTTGATCATTTGCTATATTTATTCTGACAAAGTGGCTTTCTTTTTGGAGCAGAGTTACAATAAATCCTGCCTGACTAAGAAGAGCCATAGCACGTTTGGGAATATCTCCAAGTTCAGATTCTAAGAAGAAAAGATCTAAATCTCGCGTCATGCGGTGATGTGTATACGCACCGATAAGCGCTCCCCCTTCGCTCAGACGCCAGGAAACATTTAGAGCTACCAATATTTTTAATACTTTTTGTTGAATGGAAGTCAAAGAGCCATTATCCATGATTATTCCACATTGACAGCAACCAGCTCCAAAATTCAAGTTTTTTTCCTAAATATTTCTTCAATAAAGGCCAAAGAGTCTGAATCTGATGTAATGTTATGAAGGTGAAGACATCATCGGGCTTAGCTTGCCTCATAATCTTAGCTGTTAGATAAGATTGAATTTCTATATCAGAACTATGTAATCCTTCTAAAAACTCATTAAGAGTCATATCGCAATCCCACAAAAAATAAGGACGTCCTTGTTGATCACACAGATTTTTCGTCGGATTTAAACGGAAAAATTGGGAGCGAATTTATTTTATCAGCAGGGCAAGCTTGCATTTTTGACCTCTCGCATTCATTTTTTTGGGTCGCAAAAACTTTTGATGAATTGAAAAAAAGATATCCGTTAAAAGGATTTCTGAAAAATGAATTGAAAATGGAAAATGAATGGTTCTGTATGAATATACAAACAGACCGGGGGATGAAAAAATTTTTAATCGATACGGGTGCAGAATGCTCTATCATTAAAAAATCGCCTAATGAGCCCGAACAAATCAAAGTGTATTTGGAAAACATAGGCAGTTGGAATTTTTATGCAATCGATCTCCCTCCGGGGATTCCGCCGATTGATGGAATTTTAGGAGTCGATTTCCTGAAAAAACATATCATTTGTTTGGATTTCTTGGACCAAGCGATATACATTAAATAAGACACTTCCAGTATGTCTAAAACGCTACTTACTGGAAGTGTTTAGTTGAAGTGTGAGTGAAGTAAATTCAACTCACACTGCTTGAATGATTCTTGGCAGAAGACCGAAAAAAATTCTTTGAACAGGTTTTCTAGTCATCGATGTAGAACCCATATTTTTTATATAAGACGCTGATATTGGATTATTCAAAACTTCTTGAATCCAAAATCCGGTCGGTAGCGCTACTTATCATCATAACCGTTCCAAAGCAAGCACTGGCAGTAAATGCACTTGCTGCCAAGGACGAACAAAATAATTGACCAATGTGTAAACAAGTATCCGCTTTCGAAATCCGACCATAAATCATATCGTAGACTTGACGGCCAGTATACACCGCTATACAGCCATGAAGTGCAGTTAGCCATGCTCCTGAAACAAATACTATTATCCTTACCATCCCTTCGTTTACTGTAGGAAAAGCACTAGTATTTCCAGTGAGTGTATTCACCTGTTCTACAATGTAGGCTCCGAATGTATTCGCCTGTTCCCCAATGTAGGATCCGAATGTGTTCACCTGTTTAGCAATGTAGCCTACTGTCAAAACCGTAGCATAAGCAAGCCCAACTGATCCTACCATTGCTGCTCCAGTTAGAGCTGCAGCAGCTCCCACTGTACTCCAATTGTTTAAAGTATCTATTTCTAAATTGGTTTCCATAATGTTCCTCTTTTTTTATTTTGCAATCATTCTAATTCCAAAGAAGCAAATCCACAATCTCTAAATTATATTTGACGACTACGAGGCAACAGATGTGGATCGCTTCCAGTATGTCTACAAAAAAGAGCTACTTACTGAAAGTGTCTAATCTTCCAATAATTGCTTGAGGGTCATTGATATTCTCATTGATAGAAATTTTTTCAGCCTCTTTCAGGAGCTCTCCCATCTTCTTTCCTGGGAGTACACCTGCATTCATTAGATCGCTCGATTTAACGACTGGGTTTTTGTTGCGAATGCGCTCAATTGCATCGTGCAATTCGCCTCTTTGTTGGGAATGATCAACGCCTAAAATTTGTAAGCAAAGATCGCAAAGGGGATTTGCATAGGCATGGGCCCATGACCACTTATCTGCCTTGCCTAAATGCCTGAGGTAGTAAAAATAACTCACAAATTGTTGGTCAGATGTCGAAAGTTTTAATTTCTTACATAAATCGAGTTGATTTTGCAGCGTGAATTGCGGAAATAGGGGAAGTAAAAACGCGATAACTGGCGCTTCTACTGGATATCGTTTTGTTGGTTTTAATCTCTCTTCTATTGTCGCAAGGGATATGTTTTCGAGAGTTGGAAAAATTGTCTCTAAAAGACCATAGGCATGTAATTGGAGCAACATTTGCGGGAGTTTGTGAAAATCGTGGCCTTTCGTAAATTCTTGGTAAATCCTTTCAATGGCGACGGATGGGAAGATCTCTTTTGCATGAAAGCGGATGGCCTCTTCCGTTTCTCGCTCGATGGTAAAGTTGAATCGACAAACAAGGCGTATTGCACGAATCATTCGGAGACGATCTTCTTTGATCCGTTGATGGGGATTCCCAATGGCCCGTATGATTTTTTTCTTCAGATCTTCCTGCCCTCCTACATAGTCGAGAATCTGATTTTGAATGGGATCGTAAAACATTCCATTAATGGTAAAATCCCTCCTCTTTGCATCTTCGATTGCAGTTGCAAACTCGATGCGAGAAGGTCTTCTTCCGTCTTTATACTCAATATCTTGACGAAAGGTGGCCACTTCGTATTGGTGATGATCGATGATCACGAGAATAATCCCAAAAGCAATCCCAATGGGGACCGTATAAGGGAAAAGGGCTTGGATTGTCTCTGGAGGGGCATTGGTTGCGATGTCAATGTCGTCGGATTCATGTTGCAAGAGGAGGTCGCGCACCCAGCCGCCAGCATAGTAGGCAATAAATCCCCCTTTTGTCAGCGTATCAATAATATACCTTGCTTGAGGATGCTCAATCATTAGAACACCGCAACAGTTGAAAAAGTGTAGGCACTTTCACTGCGAAATCTTTGTTCAAAATTTAGATGAAAACTACCTGATAATGAAAGAGTTATGCCATAAAAGTATCCGAGTCTATTTTCATTTTTATAACTAAATGGACCAATTGTAGGTCCTGAGGAGACATAGAGCTTGGAACTGAGAAAACAGCCGCCGAAATAAGGGGTGAGGAAAAAAATACGAGAGGCAAGGCCAAAGCTGAGTTGCCATTCGCTTAAAAAAAGTTCCTGTTTTTTTGTAAAATCAATGGGGAGATTTAAACGATTAAAGAATTCGAAATAGGTATGGGTGGATTCAGGCATTGCAAAATAGGTAAAATCGGAACAAAAATAGGTTTGTCCCCATTGCATCAGGACAACTTTGGCTCCGGTACTCCAAGAAAATTGATAATTACTGGAGAAATCGAGAATGAGATCGAAGTTTGGATTTGCCTCTTTTAATTTAAGACGAGGCTTAGATCCTCCAACAGAACCAAAAAGTTCAAGTCGCTCTAACAGGACCAATGAGAAGGAGGCCATTTGTGAATGGATGATAAATTTTTTAAAGGCATCATTTGGATCAAAGAGCGGATCATTTGCGGAAGTGGTATAGTGTTTATCGGTGATGTAGTCTGCAATATACCCGGTAGTTCCTTTGATGAAAGGATTGTGTGCAGAAAAAAAACCGGTGTTCATAACTGATGGCGCGGCGAGATTGCCAACGTATACACCAAAGATTGAACTCATGGAAAAAAAACAGATGATGAAGCTTTTCATGTATCATTTAGGATAAGAGAAAAAGTAGATATTTTCATCTTGTTTTTCCTCATCAAAATTTAAGTGCCTTTGTTGTAACATTTTGGTATGACACAAAAAATCATCCGCTTATCTGAGTCGGTCATTAACCAAATTGCTGCAGGCGAGGTGGTAGAAAATCCGGCTTCTATTATCAAGGAACTTGTTGAAAATAGTATTGACGCGGGAGCCTCCCAACTGATCATACGGATTCGAGGTGGAGGACAGATTTGCATTGAGGTTGAGGATAATGGGTGCGGAATGGCTAGGGAGGACGCTATCCTATCTTTAATGCGTCACGCCACTTCGAAAATTCGGACGGCAGAGGATTTGTCGACATTAATGACGATGGGTTTTCGAGGGGAGGCAATGGCAGCCATTGCCTCTGTTTCGATGATGGAGATAAAAACTTCAGATGGAAATGAGGGGACGTGGATCAAGGTGAAGGGAGGGGAGATTGAAGAAATTACCCCATGCGCCCGAAATGTTGGAACAACGGTGACTGTTCGTTCCTTATTTTTTAATGTACCTGCGCGGAAAAAATTTCAAAAATCAATGGCTGCAAATACGGCGCAAGTGACAAAAATTGTTGAAATCATGGCATGCGCCCATCCTGAAGTTGCCTTTACCTATTTTTCTCAAGAGGAGAGGGTTCTCCATCTTCCAAAACAAAATCGGAAAGAGAGGGTAGAGGCGATTTGTGGGAATTTTGAGCATGAGGCAAAAGGGAACGATTGCTGGGGACTATTCAGGGCGCCCATCCATGCGAAGTCGAGGAGAGATCAGCTTTTATTCATCAATAAGCGGCCTGTTTTTTCACCTTTGATTGCAAAAGCTGTGAAAGCAGGATATGGAACTCGCCTTGATGAAAATATGTATCCACCATTTGTCCTCTTTATCGATTTGGATCCATCTGTTGTCGATGTGAATGTGCATCCTCAAAAAAAAGAGGTCCGATTTGCTCACGACAGCCTCCTTTTTTCAAAAATTGAGAAGTTTGTCAGCGAGCTTTTTACAGAGGTTCCCACGTTTGCAGCACCTTTAGTTTTTGATGAACCCAAATTTATGTTCAGTGAACCAACGCATGTAACGCACGCTACACAACAAACAATCAATTTGGAAATAAAAGCAAAACCATTATATGTTCTTGGAAACTATTTCCTCATGGAAAAAGAGGGTTTAATACTTGTCGATTTAAATGGCGCTCGATCACGCATCTTTTTCGAAGAATTAGAGCAAGGTAGACCGCAATTACAAACCCTTTTATGGCCTTTGGAGCTCAAAGGTGCAGAGGAGGATGTCTTGGAGCATTTGCAAAAACTTGGGTTTGAATGTCGCTATATTGGAGAGAAAAAGATCCTCATCGATGCGATCCCAAGTTCCATGGAGCCTTTAGAATTTCCTGGCTTTTATGATGCTGTCCAGAATGGGAGAAGATTAGAAATTGCGACCCAATTTCGGGGAAATAAACACTATACGATGGAAGAGGCAATGCATCTTTGGCAACGTTTACAGCTGTGTCAAGATCGTCTCTACGATCCATTGGGGAAAAAGATCTGGGGAAAAATTGAGCAAAAGGATTTAGAATGTTTACTCAAAGAATCAAACGTCTTCAAAAAACGGTAAAAGATGGAGTCTTGTTTATTGATGATCCAACCGATCTTTATTATTTAACCGGGATCCATTTTTCATTGGGGAGACTCGTGTGTTCTCAAGAGCGGGTCATGCTATTTGTCGATGGTCGATATATCGAGATTGCAAAAAGAAAAGCCCCATGCGAGGTATTTTTAAACAGCGAAATCAAGAAACAGAAATTTCCCATAATTTCTTTCGACAGCGCATTTCTTACGTATGATCGATTCATTGCTTTGCAAAAAGAATTCCCTGAATCAAAGCTTGTCCCATCTCCAAAGCCTTTAAAAGAGATGCGAAATGTGAAAGATGCAAATGAAATTGCCCTGATGAAACGGGCTCAGCAGCTGACGCGAGAAGGGATTGGACATGTCCAAAGTCTTTTAAAAGAAGGTGTTAGTGAAGAGATGTTGGCGTTTGAATTTGAATTTTTTTGTCGGAAAAATGGGGCCTCCGCCCTCTCTTTTTCACCGATCATTGCTTTTGGAGAAAATAGCGCCTATCCACACCATCGCGCCGGAAGAGATACATTAAAGAAAGATCAGATTGTCTTGATCGATGTGGGTGCAATTGTTGAAGGGTATGCAGGAGATATGACCAGAGTTGAATTTTTTGGCAATGTGTCAGAGCGTCTTCAACAAGATTATCTTTTGATCAAGCAAGTGCAGAAAAAAGCAGTCTCACATGTAAAGCCGGGTTTACATTTTGGTGAATTAGATAAAATAGTAAGAGGTGCAATCGAAAAAGCCGGATGTGGAGATCTATTTACTCATGGTTTATCGCATGGGATTGGCCTTGATGTCCATGAATATCCGCGCCTTGCAATCGGGCATCGCTTCGCGCTG
>DAIDIM010000193.1 GCA_027459365.1 Chlamydiota bacterium | reverse complement strand
CTTTTACCGAGAGCTATTGCACACCTATGCACGACCCGACAATGCATTATGGATTCCTGAAACCGGCTCTGGCGATAGCTTTGCGCAAACCCGACATTTTTACACGTTCAGTTCCCGCTTCCTCTTTCTTAGGAAGTGTTGCGTAATCTTCGATATCCTTTTTTGTGAGACGACCACCAAAACCTGTGCGCGGAATCTGATCGATATCTTGCAGAGGAATCCCTTTTTCTTTGAGGAGTCGCAACACTGCTGGGGATAAAAGATCTTCAGAGCCACTTCCTTGCGCAATCTGCGTTGGAGCGGCTGTATCTATTTTTGCTGAAGCGCCGTTGAACGATGTAGCTAGAATCGCAAGTGGCTCACCGACTTGGACCTCCTGATCCACGTCTGCTAAAATTTCTTTTAAAATACCAGCATTGGGGGATGGAATTTCGCTGTTCACCTTGTCCGTTGACACTTCAAGCAACGGTTCATCTAAAGAAACTTGATCGCCCACTTTTTTAAACCAACGAACAATTGTAGCAGATACAATGCTTTCACCAAGTTTCGGTAAATTAATTTTTATATCATTCATAAAGTGCAATTATCGATCTTTTGTCTGATTTTTGCAATGAGGTTTTCCCACTGGCTTTGACCATGGGCAATCGCAAAAGAGATTCTAACACAAGAGACAGGGAGAGCGTAGTTTTTTGTTGGAAGTTTAATAAAATCTTTTTCTGTACACAAAATGGAAACGGCGCCTTTCTTTTTTGCACCAAGAGCAAATTCTTCAAGCCCATCTGCTTTTGCATGATCGGCGATGATCCATTCATCAACAATGATGGCTCCAAGGCTTTCTACCGTTTTTTTAAATAAATGGGGTTTTGCAATTCCACAAAAGATAGCCACTTTTTGTCCATGATATGTCGCCTCTGAATCAACTCGCATTTTCAAATGAATATGAGGTGTAAGAGATTCTGCTGAATTGATGAAAATCGCATCTGCCTGTTTTAACCTGCTCGGATGATCGCGCAAGAATCCCCACGGCAGAAAGTGCCCTTTTCCCAATGGATCGCTCCCATGCTGAATGACAAGGTCAAAATCGCGATGGATTTTACGGTGTTGGAAGCCATCATCGAGGATAATCAACTCAGCCCCCTCTGAGCATGCCTGTTTTGCAAGTTTTACGCGGTCAATGCCTACATATACCTTTGCATTTTGAATCCGATTAGCCAATAACAATGGCTCATCATTTGTTTTATATCCGCGAGAAAGAATTGCAATCTTCCGACCTGGAAACTGGCTAGCGAGCAAAAGAACCAATGGCGTTTTCCCAGTACCACCAGCAACAATATTTCCGATACTAACAACTGTGCGAGAAACTTTTGTGATGCGAAGCCATTTTCGATCATAGAGCATGTTTCGAATGTATGAAACAAACATCCAAACAAAACTCAATGGAGCAAAAATCCACGCGCTTCCATTTTCAATCTTTTTTTGTCCCCAAAGCAAAACTTGATTTAACATGTCACATCTGCGAAAATTTTAGCTTCGATCGCTTCGATGATAATGTGGATTGCAGCCATATGCGCTTCTTGAATCCGATCAGAGAAAGGAAATCCTGAAACAATCCATTCAAGATCTGCGATCCCCTTCATTTTGCCACCAGTTTTGCCTAAAAAAGCAATCGTCTGTAATTCCAACTCTTTTGCCATTAAACAGGCTCTTCGAAGATTTTCCGAATTCCCACTTGTCGTAAGGGCAATAAAAATATCGCCCGGCTTCCCCAGCGCTTCTATTCCTCGCGAAAAAACAGACTCGAATCCCATATCATTTGCGACACATGTGAGATGGCCAGGATCTGAAAGGGCAATTGCGCCTAGGGCCGCTCTTTTTGTCCGAAATTGCCCCGTTAATTCCTCTGCAAAATGCATTGCATCGCAAAGGCTACCGCCGTTTCCAGCAATCAGAATTTTACCTCCCCGTTGATAGCAATTTGCAATCATTTCAGATGCAGCTTCTAAAAATAGAAGGCTCTCTTTTTCTTTTAAGAACAATACAGCGCGAATCGCTTCATCAACAGACTGAAGAATCATATGCTAATTTTCTATACCTAAAAGAGTTTTTCTGCAATGCTTTTTCAACTAAAAGGAGAATTCACATGTTAGACTTATTTGTAGCAATTGCTTTAGTTGTCGATCGTTCTGGTTCAATGAACTCTGTCGTTGATGATACAGTTGGAAGTGTTCAACATCTCATTCAAACCCAAAAACAGGAACAAGGAAGAGCCACCCTAACCCTTGTTCAATTCGATCATGAATATGAAGTGGTCTATGATTCGGTCGATATTCAAAAAGTCGATGAAGAAGCATTTGCAAAACAATATCAACCGCGAGGGTCTACCGCTCTTGTCGATGCAATCGGCAGAACCATCATTCAAATGAGCAATAAAATCGACCAAATGGAAGATGAAAAACCGAATAAAATTGTCGTCGCGATCGTTACTGATGGATATGAGAATTCAAGCCGTGAATTTACAGCTGCAAAAGTGAAAGCGCTCATTGAAGAAAAAAAGGAACAAGGTTGGGAATTTCTCTTTTTAGGAGCAGATATCAATGCAATCCATGCCGCACAAAACTATGGAATTGCGTTTGAGCAAAGTGCCTGTTATGATAACGCGAAATTAGGTAGCGCTATGGATCTAATCAATTCAAAAATCTCAGACGCTCGTACTGGAAAACAAATCCAGATTACAGAGAACGAAAGGACTCAGATCGGACAATAATTTTTTGGTGGTTATTATTGATCGCATAAAGATTCTAATTCTAAAAGGGCCAGAGGCACAGGGATTGTTGGAAACCGATCCAACATTCCCTTCTCTTTCTTTTTTGTCAAAACGATCGATTTAGCATATTTTGAGAGTTGTTTTAACTCATTTGCATGAATTTGCGCTGCCCACTTGACTTCAACTGGCCAGAATCGCTCATTTTTAAGAGCCATTCTCGGTGTGAATTCTTCGAGGAGATTTGGGATATTTTCGAACGAGTTTACCCCATTTTCGCAAAGCTAATATCTCATTGAGTTATATGGCTTTGCGAAAATGGAGGTAAATCTGGATAAACAAGGTGATAATTATTGGCTATAAACCGCGGGTCCATGATTTGATCATCGCACATTAGCTAAATTTAATCAATGGTCATTGAATAAAATAATTAAATTTTTCTTTGACACAGATCGGCCTATTTTATATGGGGAAGGATATGATACGAAAATTACGTTCAGGCCAGTATCGTCTATATTCCCGCAAAATCAATCCTAAAACAGGCAAACGGAGAAATTTAGGCACGTTTCAAAATCTTGCTGCGGCGAAGAAACATGAGCGGGAAGTCCAATACTTCAAGAGGCATTAAATAGGCTTGAAATCCCTAACCAAAGGGAGCTGGAGACTCAAAAGTAAGGACCTCTTTTGTGACTGGATGGGCAAACGACATCTTTGCGCAATGGAGAAGAATTTCGGTCCCATCGCCACTTTTGCTTCCATATTTTCTATCCCCTTTTATTGGATGACCGATTGCGCTAAATTGGGCACGGATTTGATGGTAGCGCCCTGTTTCAAGCTCAATGCGAACGATCGTTGAATCGGGCATATAGTGGAGCACTTGGAATGTGAGCCGTGCATGCTTTGCATCTTTGTCCCCTTCTTTGGCAACGATGGCGCGATGATCGCCATGAATGAGATAGTGGTCGAGGCGCCCGATTTTTTCCTTCATGATCCCCTCTACTTCTGCCTCATATACGCGCTGAATTTCTAGACTACGCGATTGTTCATTTAGGCGGGAGAGGGCCTTGCTTGTCCGGGCGAAAAGGACGAGACCACTGACAGGGCGATCGAGTCGATGAATGCAATGGAGAAAAACTTCTCCTTGTTTATGGTACTCCTCCTTTACCCACTTTTTTGCAAAGGCCTCTAAAGATGGATCGTTAGATTGATCGGGTTGCGTCAAAAGACCTGCCGGTTTTAAAGCGATCAGAATGTGATTATCGCTGAATAGAATTTCTTCGCTGTCGAACGACTTCATAGAGCATTAAGGTTGTAGCGGATGCAACATTCAATGAGTCTGCGACACCGCACATGGGAATGCGCACGGCGATATCGGCTCTGTTCATCCAATTTTCTGATAATCCATATTGCTCGCTTCCAACAACAATTGCAAGAGGTACTGTCAAATCGACTTCTGTGAATTCCTTTTTTGCATGGGGAGTTGCAGCAACAAGGGCAATTTTATTTTCTTTTAAGTAATTTAAAGTTTCCTCGCCTCCTGCTTCTAAAACAGGGATTGTAAACAGGGTTCCAACGCTTGATCGAACCACGTTTGGATTATGAATATCTGTCGTAGGATCGCATACAATCACAGCATCAACTCCTGCAGCATCAGAGGAGCGTAAAATGGTTCCAAGATTGCCCGGTTTTTCAATACTTTCGCAGACAAGAAGAAATGGATTTTCATGCAATTTTAGATCTGTAAATCCTAAATGCTGTTGCGGCGCAATTGCAAGTAAGCCATCAGGACGGTCCCGATAGGAGATTTTCTCAAATACTTGCGGAGAACAAACGATGACTTCCCCACCACATTTTTTCATGAGCTCTTCGTTTTTTATCCCTAAAAACATCTCAGGACATACAAAAAGCGTCTCTATTTTTCGTCCCGAATCGACAGCGCGCAAAATCTCTCGATATCCTTCAATGAGAAATAATCCCGTATCCTTTCTCGGTCGTCGATCTCGAAGAGAGACACAGAGTTTCACACGTGGATTTTGCAAGCTAGTGATCATAGCTAACCCTGGCAAAAGTACCACTCGGGATTGAAAAGGCATCATTGGATGTAAGGAGCATTTCACCACTCTCTGGTTTTTTGCCGAAAACCTGGAAAAGCAAATTTTCTAAGACAATTGGAGTAAAGCCGGGAGTGTGACAGGTCAATATAACAAATTTCGGAAGGTCGGATAATATTTTCTTACATAGCTCAAGAAGTGGCAAAATTTCCTCTTCAATTTTAAAAACTTCCCCTTTACCGCCTCTGCCAAATGTGGGTGGATCTAAAATGATTCCACTATATTTACGTCCCCTCTTTTCTTCTCTATGTAAAAATTTCATTGCATCATCGACAATCCAACGAATCGGCGCTGTCTGCAATGAATTGAGAGCACAATTTTCTCGCGCCCAATCAACCATTCCTTTTGACGCATCGAGATGGCATACTTCGGCGCCTTTTAAAGCCGCTGCCAATGTTGCTCCGCCTGAATAGGCAAATAAATTGAGGATTTGATCCCTTTTACCAATTTTAGGACGCATCCAATCCCAAAGGGTAGAGTGTTCAGGAAACACCCCTAAATGGCCAAAATCGGTTAAGGAAATCTTTAAACGGACACCGCGCAATGTTATCTCCCATTCGCGGGGCAATTGTTTTTTAAACGTCCATTGATTTCCCCCTTCTCGAGAAAAGGTCGCATCTGCCTCGATTTTTTTGGAGGGACGCCATACGGCCTGAGGGCAAGGACGGCAAAGAATGTAGGGGCCAAAACGTTCCCACTTTTGCCCATTACCGCTATCAATCAATTGATATGTATCCATGGGAGGATATTATACTCCGACTGGTCCAAAAATGTGAATTTCGGCTAGCGTGAAAGCTGTCAATAAATCGACGATCGCAAATGACCTAATATTAA
>DAIDIM010000042.1 GCA_027459365.1 Chlamydiota bacterium | reverse complement strand
AGGCAAAGCCAGATTGATTTGAATGGCGAAGCCCATAGCCGAAGGCGCTATTGGCGAGCCAGAAAATCAATTAGGCATTGCCGCAGCCGCTCTTATGACAGAAAAAAGTGGACCTAATATCCTGTTATTTTTTCTATTAAAAGCGGTATACTGATTCCAATTCTTCATGGAAGTGATTCTGAAAACAGGTGACGAAATAACCCTTTCCATTCATGGCCTTGGTTCAAGTGGTGAGGGGGCCGGCTATTACGATGGCTACACTGTGTTCGTCGATGGTGCATTGCCTGGCGAGACGGTGCGTGTACGTCTTTCCGATTGTAGAAAAAAATTTGGTTTTGCACAGCTTGTCTCCATCCTGAATCGGTCGCCTCATCGTGTTAAGCCTCCATGCCCTCTTTTTGGAAAATGTGGTGGTTGCCAAATCATGCATCTTTCTTATGATAAACAACTTGAGGCAAAAAAGCAGAAAGTGATCGATGCACTAAAACGCATTGGGAAAATCGATCCTGCAATCATCCAAAACTGCATTTCGTCACCTCTTAGACTTGGATATCGCAATAAGATCCAACTTCCGGTTTGCGGAACCACCCTTGGCCTTTATGCCAAAAACTCTCACGATCTGATCTCGGTTGACCATTGTCTGATTCATTGCGATCTTGGCGAGGAGACTTTTCAGAAAATCAAAGATCTCCTCAAAAAAAATCCAGTTCCCCTTCGCCATGTTTTGATTAAAAGTGCGATTTCCACCAAACAAGCGCTAGTGATACTGGTAACTAAACAAATAGCTCCTCCTTTATACAGAAACAATCTGAAGAATCGGGAATTTGGCAAGGATCCTCAGAATTTTTGTTCGAAGCGAGCGAACATTGCCTATGGCCAAGGCGTGAGCGAGAACAAAAATTATGAGGTAAATCCAATGCCGCCAAAAACCGATTCTTCAGGTTGTTTCGGTATAGAACTTGCAAAGCAGATTATGCGCGAAATTCCAAACGTTCAGGGCGTCATCCATAATATTCATACGGGCAAAGAAAATGTAATTTTAGGCGATATTTATCATACTCTTGTAGGCAAATCTCAAATATTTGAGAGTCTCTGTGGCCTTACATTTTCAATTTCTGCAGCCTCTTTTTTCCAAGTAAATCCTATGCAGGCTGAAAATCTCTATTTAGAAGCGCTTGAGCTTGCAAAAATTGAACCCACAGATACTGTTTTGGATGCCTATTGTGGTGTCGGGACTCTTTCGCTTATTTTTGCAAAGCTTGCCAAAAAAGTGATCGGTGTTGAGTGTGTTAGGGAGGCAATCGTCGATGCAAGGGAAAATGCTTTGCGAAACAATATTTTAAATGTAGAGTTTACTTGCGCAAACTCAGAAGAATTCATCCATACACTATCTGATATTGATGTATTACTGATGAATCCTCCCCGAAAAGGGGCCGACCCGGCCTTTTTGGAAGGGGTAAAACGACTGTCACCAAAGAAAATCATTTACATTTCCTGTGATCCTGCAACACTTGCCCGCGATCTTGCCATCCTTGAAGCGGATGGCTTTAAAACAAAAATCGTTCAACCTTTTGATATGTTCCCACAAACTGCCCATGTCGAAAGTATCGCTCTCCTACAAAAATTTCAAAACTGATATACTCTTCCCCTATGACTATAGAAAATATTTGTTTTGAAACTTCCTGGAATGATTCAACAATCCACTTGATGCCAAGTCCAAATTTTGATCGAGTCACTCAAATCGCACTTGATGTTCTTTCGGTTCTTTTCTTCCCAGTGGCAATTGCCCGAGTTGTCAATTATGTGATTGTCGATTTTGCCAACCGTTTAATTCTGCCAGCAGCAAAGGAAATACCAATCGATCGAATTTATAGGGCTGTAAGAAACTTTTATTCTTATTGGATTGGACCAATGGTTGAAAACAACCGATTTGTTCGAGAAAACTATCAGCTTGTTGAACAGACAGTAATCACGCCAGATAAAGTGGCCATTCATGCCATTTGTTTAAAGTATAAGGAGATCTTGCCTCAGACACCCACTGTGATCTATTTCAATTGTAATTTCCAGCTTTGTATCGAAACGCCTACATGGATTTTAGAAGAGTCGATAGCGCGAGGAACTCCTTGCAATTTAGTTCTTTTTGACTATCGAGGTGTGGGAGAATCACAAGGACAATTTACAGGTACCAATGATTTAGTGATCGATGGATCATCAATAGTTGAATGGGTCAAAGAAAAAATTGGCACGAATCCTGAATGGATTCATTTCTACGGATTTTCATTAGGCGGTGCAATTGCGACTCTTACAAAGGCGTTGGATCCGAAGAAATTGACTGGCAAGCTCATTCATGATCGTTCCTTTTCCACTTCAAACAGCGTTATGGAACATCGTTACGGCTTTTGGGGAAAGCTCTTGCACTACATCTTCGACTATAATGGCTGCAGTGCTGATGTTGCTGCAAATTTCTCTAAAATAAGTGGAGAAAAAATGGTGATCTATCATCCAGATGATAGTATAATCCCATTTGATGCAGGAATGCACAAGATGAATCAACACGACCATCTCATTTGTTTAGAACCAAAACCCTCTCTTGTTGAAGAATCAAAAGCATATAATCATGTAGCTCCCTTATATTGGCACGAAACGGCGGTTGAACGAGTTATGGCCTTTCTTTTTCCACGAACTGTAGCTGAAGTAGTGTTATGAGTGACAAAACGGCGAAATGGGAGCAAATCCTGAAAACAAAATTCGGGTTTGATGCCTTTCGGCCGGGTCAGCTCGAAGCCCTGACTGCTTTATCAGAGGAAAAGCGTGTTCTGTGTATCTTACCAACAGGGCGCGGCAAATCTTTGCTCTACCAATTCCCCTCCCTTCTCCTTCCAGGATTAACACTTGTCATTTCGCCCCTTCTGGCTCTCATGCGCGATCAAGTGGGTCAATTAAAATCTCGTTTTAATATAGAGGCCGCAGCTCTCAACAGCGATCAAGAGCTCAATGAAAATGAGTTCATTCGTACACAAGCAATCGAGGGCAAGTTGAAGATTCTATTCATTTCGCCTGAACAGCTGGACCACGTGGAACGATTTCAATTTATTCAACAACTTCCCATCTCTTTAGTTGTGATTGACGAGGCGCACTGTATTTCAACGTGGGGTCACGATTTTAGACCCAGTTATAGACAAATCGTCACTTTATTAAAGGAATTAGAGCCGAAAAATCCACGGATCTTAGGCTTAACCGCGACAGCCGATGCGAATTGCGAAAAAGATATCCAACAACAAATCAATGCCAAAAAAGTGATTCGTGAAAGTGTAGATAGACCCAATCTTCAACTCTCTTGCTTAAAAACACAAACGATGGGTGAAAAACTGACCTTAACAGAAAAACTTTTAGCAAAAACAACGACCCTCATCTATTGTGCGACGCGGGAAAATTGCGAACTGGTAGCAATGCATCTCAATCAAAAAAAAATCAAAGCAGTTGCCTATCATGCAGGCCTTGAAAGCGTTGAAAAAATTGCGATCCAAAAAGGGTTTTTAAACGATGACTATCAGGCAATTGCAGCTACCAATGCTCTTGGAATGGGGATCGATAAACCAGATATTCGGACCATCATTCACTTTGATATTCCCGGTTCCATTACTGCCTACTATCAAGAAGTGGGAAGGGCGGGAAGAGATCATCTTCCATCCCTTGGTATTTTACTCTACGATTGGAAAGATACGAAAATCCAAGAATATTTCATTCAATCAAGCCAGCCTGAAAAACAAGATTTTGATCAGGTCTTATTAACAGATGGTCTGACCCTTACAGAAATCAAACAAAAAACAGGCCTACACCCAACGCGCGCTCAGCTTGTGATCGCAGAACTTATAGAGCAAGGGTTTTTCCTCAAAGAAATGAAAGGGAGATCCCAAATCTACCGAAGGCAAAAGCTATCCAAAGCGCCCGACCTTTCTCGTTATGACAATCAAATGTTGGTCAAAAATAGAGAACTCAAAAAAATGATCCACTACGCCGATTTACAAACCGGTTGTCGAATGAAAACTTTGCGCAATCATTTAGGAGATACGCAATCTTCACTCTGTACTCATTGCGATCTGTGCAAACCACACAATGTTTCGTATCAACTCACCGAATCTGCGGCAATTGATGCCTGGATTCAACAAAAGCCAGTTTCCATTGCACCAATGCAAAAAGCAGGGATAAATGAAGGAATATCTTTGTTGGATGGAAAGCTGCGCGGAGCTCTCTTCGTCCAATTCATGAAAGAGCGCGCTACACGAGAAACTCTTGATCCAGAAATTTTTGAACTTTGTAAAAAACATTTACAAAGAGACTCTTTTGCAGCTCTAATCCCCCTCCCTTCTACCACCTGGCGCGCAAGACTGAATGCCGCCACCTTACTTGCAGACTATTTAAAAATTCCCCTTGTCGACATGCTCTAC
>DAIDIM010000211.1 GCA_027459365.1 Chlamydiota bacterium | reverse complement strand
GTAGAAACAAAAAATAAAAGATACCGAGAATTAAGATAACAACATAAACTACTAAAGATCTCAAGACGTTCACGCGTTGCATCTTGGCCGACAAACTCCATGAGTGTTTGCGGACGTAGCGGCGCTTCAAAAGGGGTATCTGGCTTGGTCCAGGATGATTCGATATAGCTCATATTGATAAAAATGTAGCAAGAAACGATTTCTGCGGCTATATTTAAAGTAAGGTATATGACATTTTGTAGACGTTGGTTTTGGGTTTTCGCTTTTTGCTTATGCTCCTTTTTTATTTATTCTAAAGCCCTAAAAAAGAAGAGAAACGCCTATGCCGAATATACTTGTTTACTTCAGGAAATGGAAAAGACAAAAAATAAAGCCAGTGTCGAGAAAGAATATTTAGAGTTAAAAATTGCATCATTGGACGACCCTGCTTGGATTGAAATGATTTTGATGCGCGATCTAGGCGTTGTCCCTGAGGGTTACCTCAAAGTTCACTTCACAGGAAGCTGATTGTCCATTGTCCTCCTTATTTTTCTAATTATTATCTCGGGGCTTATTTCCGGTTCAGAAACTTCCCTTTTTTCACTCTCTCACACAACTTTAAAATCCTATCAAATAAGTCCAAATCAGAGGCAAAAGCTGATTTTCTCGCTCATGACAAAACCGCGCGATGTTTTGGTTACCCTGTTGATGCTGAATATCTTAATAAATATTCTCATTCAAAATACGGTTGCCAATCTGTTTATAACCAATAATTGGGCATACAATGTATTGGTTCCTCTTGTTTTAGTCTTAGTTTTTGGCGAAATAATTCCTAAATCGATTGGATATCAAAACAACGTCTCTTTCGCACTGATGATCGCCCCTTATATCGATTGGTTTTCGAAAGTGTTGTCTCCGATCCGAAGGCCCCTTACACGCGTTACGAACTGGATTTCAAGGTTTATGTTCTTCTTTTTGAAAAAGGAGGAGCCGCTGACAACAAATGAATTGCGCCATGTTCTTAAAATGTCAGAAGAAAAAGGAATTTTGATTGCACAGGAAAAAGATCTGATTGAAGGAACCTTAGATTTACAAGAATCGATTGTTAAAGAGAGGATGAGACCGCGAGATGAAGTGCTCTACTATGATATCAATCAGCCAATTAACAAATTAATTCATCTATTTGTCGATCAAGAAACCACAAGGGTACCTGTTTGCGATGGGAATTTAGAAAAAATGATCGGGATCATGACGACGCAACAATATTTTCTACATCGGCATCAGATCCAAACCAGCGCTGATATTCAATCATTTGTGAAAAAACCTTACTATGTACCTGAGACGACAAAAGCCTGGACACTCCTACAGAACCTTCGAGATAGAAACGAAAGTCTTGCCATTGTTGTGGATGAATATGGCTCAATTTCAGGCATTATAACGCAGGAAGATTTAATTGAAGCTGTGATCGGTGAGATTAAAGATCTTCGAGACTCAACTCTTACTTTTACAAAATCTGGCCCCGATGTCATCATTGCAAGTGGGAAACTTGAACTGACAGTTTTTGAAGAAATTTTTGGGGTGGCTCTCCCTAGAAAAGAGAATATTGTGACGTTAGCCGGCTTTCTTATTGAGCAAATTGGCGATATTCCAAAAGTTGGCACGAAATTTTCGACCGATCAATTCTTATTTCATATACTAGAAGCAGAACCCAATCGCATCTTACGAGTGTATGTCCGTAGGTTAAAGGTCAGACCTCTTACGTAACTAAGGGTTCGTCGAATTTCGGAATTATTTTGGCCGATTTTCGACTTTAAATTTGGGGGGCAATATACAGCTGTCGATATTGCCCCCCAAATTTAAATCGAAGATCGGCTCAAAAGAACCCGAAATTCGACAGAACCTTAGTTACGCAAGAGGTCTTAATGATTTATCTATTTCTAACATTGCTTTTTGTCTTCATTCAAGGATTATTTGCCCTTTTTGAAATGGCCGCCCTTTCCATAAGCCGCATTCGACTGCAGTATTATGCAAGCATTGGCAATAAGCGCGCCTCTTGGCTTAATTCCCTCTTACAGCACCCAACACGATTTTTTGGCACCACTTTGCTTGGAATCAATGCTGCATTGCTCATTGGCTCTGAATTATCACGAAAATTCTATGAATCTATCAATCTGAATCCTGACTTTGCTCCAATCACGCAAGTATTTCTTGTTGTGATTTTTGGAGAATTGTCTCCCATGTTTGCAGCAAGGCGTCATCCTTCTCAACTGGCCCTTGCTTTAGTCCCCTTTATGGCGCTCATTTCGCGCATTTTTTTTCCGGTGATCTGGGTTTTTAGTCTACTCTCGCGACTTCTTGGGAGATCAAAACTCAGTGGCGCCGTTTTTTCACGAGAAGAGGTTGCGATTGCGTTTCATAATAGGGAAAATAATGAAGATGAACTCAATTTCCTCACCCAACAGATCTTTCAGTTCAAAAACAGAACCACTGCTTCAATGATGATGCCTTTGGAGAAAGCCCTACTTGTGCCGACCAGCATTACCCTACAAGATGTAAGCCTCATTTTAAAAAATCGCTTTGAGCCGATGATCTTCATCTATCGTCATCAAATACATCAAATTGTCGCATTTGCCAATGTCCGCGATCTTTTGCGACTTGCCGAATCAGAAACGATCTTTGAAAAATCAAAGCCCCCTTGGTTTGTTTCATCGGAAACCTCCATTCTAGAAGTGCTCCATCAATTTCGAACAAATAAACAAAGTGCTGCTGTGATTCTTGATCTCAACGGCAAAGCTTGCGGGATTTTGACACTCGATCAGATCATTTCTCAAATCTTTGGAAATGAAGAAGTTACACCATTAATCGAAACTCTTCCTGAACTCTTTATTGAACGGACGTTATCAGGTGAAATGACGCTCAAGGATTTCAATCGTGAATTCAATGCAAATATCCCAGATTTAGAAGGGGAGACAATGTCTGACTTTATTGTGAAAAAACTTGGCCATCCCCCTGTTCGTGGGGACACAATTCGCGTCGATCTCTTTGAATTTACAGTTGAGGAGGCAACCATTCGTGGTGTGGCTACAGTTTCCGTCCGCACTCTGTAAAAATCGGAAAAACTTTTCAAAAAATAATTTGTAAAAAATTTTTTTTTATAGTAAAAATCCTACATTGCTTTTTTAAAGGATTACGAAAATTTCTAGAATCAGCAAACATTTGCAATCAAGTTAGCAGCATTGAAAAATGGAGAGGAAATGACTTTAGCACTTACATCAAAATCACGTGTTGAAAATATATATCTTGAACAGGGATCCACATGGCATCAAAAGCTCCTTCGAGGAATCTCGATAACAACAAATAGTATTTTGGTTGGATTGACTATGAATGTAGCTGGGCGCTCTTTTTTTTCACAAACTGCAGAATCGGAAAATGCGAGTCCTGCCCTTAGAGCTATGGCATATCCATCCTTAACACAATCTAATTGCATTTCAGAAATATTTACTGGCGCAATTGGCACGTTTGCCACCAACAGCCCTCTTCCTTTAGCGCTTGGCATGGTTTCCTGTGCCTCAATGCCTGCAATTGCAGCTAAAACACTTACAACTGATACAAAACCAAGTGTTAGCATTTCTAATGCCCCATTATCTACTTTCTCTCAAGATGTGGAAATATTTTTACGAAATTTTATCCACAAATACGAATACTATGAGAATATGTTTCCTGAGGTTTTGTTTCTCTATAAAATTGAAGATGATTCTGTGATTGTTGATTCACTTCTTGGGATAGATAAATTTAAATCCTATCTTGAAAGCTCAGTAGCAGAGGCTGAGATCTACGGTTTCAAAAAAAAGCAAGCAGAGAATCAACAATCTTCTGTTGATATTTCTGCTCTAATCGAGAAGATAAATCAGAAAAAATTCAGTGATAAAGTTCTAATGAAGTCTATTCCTGAATTGAGAGAATGTTTGTCTATATCTTCAGAAAATAGAGCTTTTCCAATAGCTATGTCATGTTTTCGCCTATTGAGAAATTTGGGTCAAGAAAGAATAAAGTCAGCCAATAACAACGCGATTGTAATTTTTATTGGGCCTACACAATCGGGGAAAAGCACATTGATTAATTTTCTTCACGGATGCGAGATGGAAGAGATAATAGGGGAGGAGGGGGAGAGCCAGTATAGAGTGACTTCTAAATCAACAAAAAAAGAGGCATCTGCAGTAAGTCACGAACAGGTATCAGACACCATTCTTCCAATATATGTTTCAACAATTGTATCTCAAAATGGAAAAAATCGACAACTAGAGCTGTATGATATGCCTGGATTTTTTGATAATAGAGGGTTTGAAGTCAATTTAGCCAATCTATGCAATATACAAGAACTTGTTAAAACTGCACAATCAATAAAGGTTGTGTTGGTTGTCACAGAAGGAATGATTATAGAAGATAGCTCCACTCGTTGGAATACAACCATTCAAGAATTGCACAAGAGGTTTGATGGTAAAATTAATGAGGATAATTTGCATTTAGTGATTACTAAGGCACATAGAAAACTCCAAGGTATTAAAAATACTCTTTCCCGTTTAGCTAAATATCCCCCTGCCCCAAAGAGTAATTTTTCTAAATGTGCAACGACATACAATCCATTAGAGCCTAAAGATCGAGATGCACAATTGCAATCAATCATGGAAAAAAATTATATCAAACCAGTTAATAGCATTGTTTTAACATCTACAGAGCTTAAGGAAGCGAACGACTTTTCTGAACGTGCGAAAATATATATTAAAACAACATTTTCTGGTGAAAGAAAACAATTATCTCATCGCCATCAGATGTCTGAGGAGGCCTGATCTGCCAGCATCGCTAAATGAAAACATTGAAACCTTGATCAACAACACAGGATAGTTACTCAGGTCGCTCACCATGTGGAATGACTCAATGGTGTCTTCGTGGATTCCTTCACCAT
>DAIDIM010000203.1 GCA_027459365.1 Chlamydiota bacterium | reverse complement strand
TCATCTACTAAAAAGCGGTATTGAGGCTGTTGGCTTGCTGTGTAGATGAGTGATGGATTTGTTGTAGAATCGGTTGGGCTATATTGTTTTAAGGTTGCAAAATCACCACTATCTGCAACAACGGTGGTGAATTTTTTGAGTTGATCGAGTTGATTCATGGTAGGACCTTTTTCTTTATATACATATCATAAATTTCAAATCCATAGTAATAATTTCTGATCTTATCGGGTGGTTGTCGAAGTTGTTGTCGTAGTTGGGGCGGGGTTGTCTTCGACAAGGGAACAGAGAATGGCAATCCCAGCAAAGAGAGCAACCCCCCAACCCATCATCGAAAGGACAGAGGCGTCGCGTGTTGCGCAAGGAGAGGCTCTTCGGCATCTCCGTCGATCCTCGCACTCTTCTTGCGAAAAGCCTGAAATACAAAATAGGATGAGTAGTAGCGATAAAAGGAACTTATTCATAGCAACCTCTTCTAGGGGAGTGTACTCAATCGACGAGTACCTTCCCTATCGTCCTTCTCTCAGATAAGCGATTTTTTGACAAATGGTATAATACCATTTATCAAAAATAACTTGGAGTTTGACTGCGTCAGCCCTGCAGCAAATTTTTAGTCTTCACTCGCGCCTTGCCTTCGGCAATGGTCGCTCGCTCCAGACAAAAAAATTTGCGCAGCCTCCTTGTCAAACAGCAAGTTATTTTTGACAAATGGTATAATATCCTTTATCAAAAAATTGCAACGACAAAAAGGGATGGGTTTAGTAAAATTCAAGAATAGACCTCTTGCGTAACCACGGAAAATTCGACAGAATCGAGATTACGCAAGAGGTCTGAAAAGGCGGTGACGATGAAAGGATTAGAAACTGGGAAAGAGAAAATACAGAGAATCTGTGATGCAATTCGGACTGAAACGTTAGAGCCTGCAAAACAAGAGGCAAGCGAGCTTATCGAAAATGCTCATCTTCAGGCAGATGATATCTTGAAAAAAGCTGAAAAAAAAGCGGCAGACTTAATCAAAAGTGCGAAAGCACAGATTGGAGAAAAAGAGAAGGTGTTCCAATCTTCTTTGCAACTTGCTTCGAGACAAGGAGTTGAGGTTTTAAAGCAAAAAATTGAGGAAAAGCTATTTGATCAAACTTTAGATGAATTGATCACAAAAGAGATGAAAGAACCGAAACTCATTGCCCATATCATTGACTCTTTTATGAAGGGGATGATCGAAAAAGGGCTTGATGAAGATTTCGTTGCAGTGATCCCAAAAAATATCACACCGCGGTCAATCAATTCTCTCCTTGCAAAAGAGATACTTGAAAAGCTACAAGGAAATTCTGTGACAGTGGGAGATTTTAATGGGGGTGCTAAAATTCAAATGAAAGGAAAACACCTCACGATTGACATTTCGGATGCAACAGTAAAAGAGCTGATTGCACGATATATTCATAGAGACTTTCGAGAGATGATTTACAATTCATGACACAATACTATTTTGTTGTATCCGCTCTCCCTCCTCTGCAATTAGGGGTTGTTCCTGAACTATCGTTCAAGGAACTGAAAGAGTTAGTCAAAGAGAATTTAACTGCTCGAGATTTATTGCAGTTTGATCTTCTTTTAGAGCAAGTTGATCTCTATAATATTAAGGCTCTTTGGCTAGGTCTTCCTTTGGATGAAAGGGGAACGATTCTCGGAAAAGAACTTGAAGAGGCGCTCCTGGTTCCTGGGCGTCTCCCAACGTATATCACAGATTTTGTAGAGCGCTATGAAGAGATCGATGACCGTTTGCGCTATTTTCCCTCTCTATATGCTTCTATGTATCGGCAAAAAAGGGAAGGTTTTTTAGCAAAATACTATGCTTTTGAGCGGGAAGTGGCCCTTGTTTTGACGGCTCTTCGTGCAAAGAAAACGGGACGAGATATTATTCAGGAGCTCCAATTTGAGGATCCTCACGATCCGTTTGTTGCTGATATTTTAGCACAAAAAGATGCACAAGAATATAGCCCTCCGATGGAATATGAAGATTTAAAAGCCATCTTTATGGAAAATAGTTCAGATCCTCGTAAACTATACGAGAATATTTTGAAGTATCGCTTTAGAAAAATCGGCGAATGGGCAGAAAATGAACACTTTACCTTGGACCGAATATTGGCATATGCTGCAAGATTGTTGACGCTAGAAAAAATTTTGGAAGTTGATTTGAAAACGACAATAGAAAATTTAAGTAAATATGGTTAAAGCAACAGGTTTTGTAATACATGCTTTCGGCAATCTTTTGCACGTGCGATTTGACGGTTCAATTCGTCAAGGAGAAATCGCGCGCATTCATGTTGGCGAAGAGCAACTTTTGGCTGAAGTAATTGAAATTGCTGGAGATGAAGCCAAGGTGCAGGTTTTCGAAGATACGCGCGGAGTGAAGTTCAATACGCCTGTCCGATTTGAAAATCATCTACTTGAAGCAGAACTCGGGCCCGGTCTTCTCACTTCGATTTTCGATGGGTTACAAAATCCACTTGAAAAAGTAGCTGCAACAACAGGCCTTTATCTGACGCGTGGAGTTTATCTAGCGCCACTTGATCGTGAAAAGCTATGGGAATTTACTCCCAAGGCAAAAGTAGGCGACGAGTTATCCCGCGGGGACACAATTGGTTCAGTTCCTGAAGGTCGCTTCTCCCATTTAATCATGGTCCCCTTTTCTTTTTTCGGAAAAGTCAAAATCACATCGATTGCAAAAAAAGGGATGTACAACGTCGATACAGTTGTAGCTGAAGGGGAAGATGAGAAAGGGAAATCTGTTCAATTCACCATGATTCAAAGATGGCCTGTGAAAAAAGCTCTTCAAGAGGGGAAAAAATATCGTCCCTCGAAAATGATGGGAACGGGATTGCGTATTTTAGATACACAGTTTCCTGTTTTAAAGGGGGGGACTTTTTGCTCTCCTGGTCCATTTGGTGCAGGAAAAACCGTTATGCAACATCACCTTTCCAAATATTCTGATGTGGATATTGTCGTCATTGTGGCGTGTGGCGAAAGGGCAGGAGAGGTTGTCGAGGTTTTACGAACCTTCCCTGATTTGATCGATCCTCATACAAATGAGCCATTGATGAATCGAACCGCGATGATTTGTAATACATCGTCAATGCCCGTTGCGGCTCGAGAAGCTTCTGTGTATATGGGGGCCACAATTGCTGAATATTACAGACAAATGGGACTCGATGTCTTATTGCTCGCCGATTCAACCTCTCGTTGGGCGCAAGCGATGCGGGAAATGTCGGGTCGTTTAGAAGAAATCCCTGGAGAAGAGGCGTTTCCAGCCTATCTTGCTTCGCGCATTTCTGCATTCTATGAAAGAGCAGGAGTTCTCGCGTTAAACAATGGAAAAGTGGGAACTTTGACTATCGGCGGGAGTGTATCTCCAGCAGGAGGCAATTTTGAAGAGCCCGTCACACAGGCATCCCTTGCAATTGTAGGCGCTTTCCATGGCTTGTCTCGGACCCGTTCAGATGCCAGACGCTATCCGGCAATTGACCCATTGATTTCTTGGACAAAGTATTTAGATCTGACAGGAAAGGAGTTAGATCAAAAGCTTGAAGATTGGGCAGCAAAGGTCAGATTTGCTTCTGAAATTCTTCGCAAAGGAGACGAGATTGGCAAGAGGATGGAAGTTGTCGGTGAAGAGGGGATCGCCCTTGCGGACATGATCGTTTATCTAAAATCAGAACTCTATGAATTTTGCTATTTACAGCAAAATGCATTTGATAAAGAAGATGCCTATTGTCCGCTAGAAAGACAGATTGAAATATTTCGTCTGATCCAAAGAATTTTTGATACACGATTTGAATTCGATGCACATGATGTAGCGCGAAGTTTCTTTTTGGGACTTCAAAATGAGATTAAGAACATGAACTTTCTAACCTACCGCTCGCCAAGCTACTTGCAGGCGATGCAAGCAGTCAAAGAGAAACTAACAACGCACGCAAAAGAGTTGGTATGAGAAAAGTATACGATCGAATCGTTGATATGCGTGGGAATTTAATCAGTGTAGAAGCAGTTGGTGTGAAACTGGGAGAAATCGCCCGCATTCACAAAAGTAACGATACAACAACCTATGCTTCAGTTCTCCGTATCGATGATGACCTTATCACATGTCAGGTGTTTGAAAATACACGTGGGATCTCAACAGGAGACCAAGTGACATTTTTGGGACGACAAATGCAGGCAACATTCACCCCATCTCTCCTTGGCAGACGTTTTAATGGAACGGGAGATGCAATTGATGACGGGCCTGAAATCTTTGGAGACATGGTCGATCTAGGAAGCCCATCCTTTAATCCAACAAAAAGGGTGATTCCGCATCAACTCGTCCGTACAAATATTCCCATGATCGATGTGTTCAATTGCCTTGTTAAATCGCAAAAGATCCCCATTTTCTCAATTGCAGGAGAGCCATACAATCCCTTGTTAATGCGCATTGCTAACCAAACAGACGCCGATGTTGTGGTGATCGCAGGAATGGGGCTCCGCTTTGATGATTACTCTGCATTCATTGATAACTCAGAGAAAGCAGGATCGATTGAAAAAACAGTCATGTTCATTCATCAAGCAACAGATCCGGCAGTTGAATGTATCCTCGTTCCCGATATGGCTTTAGCCGTCGCTGAGAAATTTGCAACGTCCGGTAAAGATGTCCTTGTATTGATGACAGATATGACCGCATTTGCAGATGCGATGAAAGAGATCGCAATCACCATGGATCAAATTCCAGCCAATCGCGGCTATCCAGGATCTCTCTATTCAGACCTTGCCTCGCGCTATGAAAAAGCGGTCGATATCGACGGAAGTGGTTCAATTACAATACTTTCAGTTACAACCATGCCGGGAGGGGACGTTACCCATCCAGTCCCTGACAATACTGGATATATTACCGAAGGACAGTTCTATCTACATGGGGGAGCGATTGATCCCTTTGGATCTCTGTCGCGACTCAAGCAACAAGTGATTGGTAAAGTGACACGTGAAGATCATGGCGATCTTGCAAATACAATGATTCGCCTCTATGCCGACTCAAAGAAGGCAAGAGAAAGGCAAGCTATGGGTTTTCGACTCTCTCGATGGGATGAGAAATTGCTCCGTTACGCCTATCTTTTTGAAGAGAGAATGATGAACCTTCAGGTGAACCTACCTCTAGAGGAGGCGCTTGATTTGGGTTGGGAGACTCTGGCTGAATGTTTTGATCTCGAAGAGGTGGGAGTGAAAAAGAAAATCGCTGATAAATATTGGCCACTCACACGATGAAGAAAAATTCACCACAGAGACAAAGAGAACACAGAGGGTGCACAGAGGCGCGAGAAAACTTCTTTTTCGCAAGCTTAAAAGAAAAGCTCTGCCGCTATCGCGGCAGGAGGCAAAGCGATGCCCCAACTCTTGCCGCGATAGCGGCAGGAATTCTCCTTTTTCGTCTCCGAAAAAGGAGAGTTTTTTCACCCTCTGTGCAACCTCTGTGTTCTCTGTGCCTCTGTGGTGAATCTCAGAGTTATAACTCCAAAAGCTGTGACTTGCTATGACAGTAAAGCTGACAAAAACAGAACTGCGCAAAGAGCAAACACGCCTCTCTCAATTCCAGCGCTATTTGCCCACCTTACAATTAAAAAAGGCAATGCTCCAGTTTGAAGTTTCTGTTGCTTCAGCTGAGGTAACAAGACTTATTGAAGAGATGAATGTGATTCGCGCACGTGTAGAAGAATTTTCCCCCTTTCTTCTAGAGAAAGTGACTGTGAATTTGCTCTCCTTTGCAGAAGTTTTGCGTGTCAAAAAACGGTATGAGAATATTGCAGGGGTTGAGATTCCGATTTATGAAGATATCACTTTTAGAGATGCCGACTATGCCCTTTTTGATACTCCAGCATGGACAGATACGGCAATTGTTACTTTGCGCGAGATGGCAATACTGCGAGAAAAAATCAATATTGTAGAAGAGAAAAAAAGGGCGCTTGAAAAAGAGCTTCGTGCGGTTTCAATCCGCGTGAACCTATTTGAAAAAATTCTCATTCCCCGATCCCTTGTAAATATTAAAAAAATTCGGATATTCATCGGCGATCAGCAGCTCGCATTGGTTGCACAAGCTAAAGTTGCAAAGAAGAAAATCGCAGCGAAAAAGGCGGCAAAAGAATGATTGTTGACCTAGAAAAATATCTGATTTTTGGAAGTGCTGCAGATATGGACAATTTTTTTACACTTGCCCAAAGAGCTGGATTTATCGAATTTATCGGCAAAAAAAGAAAATCGGTGGATCTTCCACAAGTTGCAAAAACATTTCTTTCTGCAATAAAAATTGCAAAACATTATTCAATTCATCCACACGAAGCACCGGTCACAAATTTAGGACCCATACAGATTGCAGAAAGGATCGTTTCTATGAAGGGAGAGGAGGAAGCGCTCCTCGAAGAAGAGAGGGTGGTCGAAGCAGAAATTGCGAGAATCTCTGCCTTTGGTGATTTTTCTCAAGCAGATTTGGATGCAATTGAAAGAGAAACAAAACTTGTTTTTCAATTTTTCGTCATGAAAAGTGATGTTGCAAAAGAATTTGTTCCTCCACCTGTTATGATCCATGTCGGAACGGAATATGATCTCGACTACTTTGTTTCCATTGGAAAAGAGAGGAAACAATATCCAAAAATGATTGAAATCATCATTGAAAAACCGGTTGGGCAATTAAGGGATCGTCTTTTTCAAGTAAGACAAGAAATCGGAAAAATTGAAGGCGATATTAAGAGTTTTTCTAATTACTTTCCGCAGCTACAAGTTGGTCTTGCTGAACATTTAAATCACTACTATTTAAACCTTGCAAAACACAATGCAACGTTAAAGTTTAATAATGGACTTTTTGCAATTGAAGCGTGGGTTCCCAAAACACGTATTAAGTCTTTATTTGGACTCATTAGTGAATTGAATGTTGAATGTGTCAAAATTGCAATTGAGCAAAAAGATCAAATTCCGACCTATATGGAAAATACAGGAAGTGGCAAAATCGGAGAAGATCTATTAAATATTTTTGATACACCAGCTTCTACTGATAAAGATCCTTCCCTTTGGATTTTGATTTTTTTCTCTTTATTTTTTTCTATGATCATTTCCGATGCAGGTTACGGACTTATCTTTTTACTTACTGTACTTTTTTTGCGCTGGAAATTTCCCAACCTTCATGGAGTCAAGAGGAGAATTCTCAAGCTGTGTATGATTTTATCAATTTCTGTTATTGTATGGGGCATTTTCACCGGATCCTATTTTGGCATCTCATTTTCTCCAAACAATCTAACACAGAAAACATCAATCTTAGCCTATTTATCGGAAAAAAAAGCCGATTACCATGTGCAACAAAAAGATGACGTCTATCAAGCTCTCATAAAAAAATACCCTCAAATCTCAACGATGGATGGCAAAGAGATCCTGCAAATCAAAAATAAAACAGGCTATCCCATTTTTGAGCAGTTCTCTGAAAATATCCTTCTCGAATTTGCATTTATTATTGGGATTATTCATATCAGCCTCTCATTTCTCCGCTATATCAGACGCAATTGGTCAGGTTTTGGCTGGATTCTTTTTATGCTTGGTGGATATCTTTATTTTCCCTCCGTTATTCATGCAACGACCATTGTCAATTTTATGAATTGGATTCCAAAACCTGAAAGCCATTTTTTAGGTCTTTGGTTCATCATTTGCGGTCTTAGTTTAGCATTCATCGCAGCGCTCTTTCAAAGAAAATGGCGCGCATTTACTGAGCTATTACACGTTATCCAAGTCTTTGCGGACGTCCTTTCTTACCTCCGTCTATATGCTTTAGCCTTAGGTGCTTTGGTCATGGCCCGCACATTCAACAATACTTTAGGTATAGAAACTGGTATTGTTTTAACTCTGATTCTCATCCTTTTTGGCCATACGATCAACATAGGTCTTGGCCTAATGGGCGGAGTGGTACACGGACTTCGTTTGAATTTTTTGGAGTGGTTCCATTATAGTTTTGAGGGCGGGGGACGACTTTTTAATCCTCTCAAGTTAAATACACGGAAATAGGAGAAATTTTATGGATATGATGATCGGACCTGCAATTGTTCTTGGACTTGGATGCACAGGTTCTGCCATTGGATGTGGGATTGCTGGAATGGCCTCTCATGGCGCAATGACACGTGTAGAAGAAGGTCATGGGAAATTTATCGCACTATCTGCGGCACCTTCTACCCAATCCATCCTTGGATTTGTCCTCATGGTGATCATGAAAGGATCATCCATTGATGCGATGAGTGGCATTGGCATTGGTCTTTTTGTAGGTCTTGCTTTACTTGTTTCTGCCATCTATCAAGGAAGATGTGCCGCTACAGCCATTCAGGCAACAGCAAAACAGCCGGCGACATTTGGTAAATGCTTTTTGGCAATCGGCATAGTGGAGTCGTTTGCAATCTTTGCCTTTGTCTTTGGGATGATGCTCTTGTCATAGATGTTGTAGATATGCCAACACTTGCGTATAATCTTGGCCACAAAAAAAGTGGAGGATATCTATGGGGCTCATGCCAATTTCAAATTTCTCTGAAGAAATTGCAAACATTGAGGTTACAACAACTGAAAGTCTTCCCCATAAACTACTTCATGAACTTCAAGAGAAAATTCGGATACTTGGGGAGGTGTTGGATGGCATTCAATCAAAACAGGTCATCGATTTAACTGAACTTGCGGCACAAGTTATGCCATGTGTCGCCTCAATTGAGACAATCGGCGGCTCTCGTACGATCAATGGATCCTACCTCAAGGGATACGGTACTGGTTGTCTGATTTCATCAAATGGCTATCTTGTGACGAATAACCATGTTGTTGAAGGTGCAAGAAAAATCAATGTTCTCTTCCATGATAATGGTCTTCAGTTCCCTGCAACACTAGTGGGTTCTGATCCTGAAACAGATATTGCACTACTCAAAATTGATGCAGAAGAGGAGCTCCCCTATGCAACACTTGGTAATTCAGATTTAGTGAAGGTGGGTGCGCCTGTTGTTTTAGTTGGCAATCCTCTCTCTTTCCAGAATTTCTTGACAACAGGAGTGGTGGGAGGAAAATCGTCAACCTTAGCAAGTGCGGGTCGTGATCATTACTATGATCCCTGGGAGGATGGCATTTATGCCGATTATTTATTTTCAGATACACTTGGCAATCCGGGCAGTTCTGGAGGTCCCTTATTTAATCTTCAAGGAGACATTATTGGAGTGATCGCCCGAGGTGTCATGGGTCCTGGTGGCGGGATTGCAATGAGCATTGCAAGCAATACGGTTGCCCGAGTGATTGCTGAGTTAAAAGAAAAAGGATATGTTACAAGATCCTCTCTTGGAGCGGAAATTGTAAGCCTAGACAATCGTTTATTGCCTTACCTTTTGACCTTATGTTCTCCAGAATCGATCGCTTTATGGATAGACAATCCTGTCGGTGGTCTTTTCATTGCAGATCTACTAAAAGATTCTCCCGCAATGAATGCAGGCTTAAAAAAAGGGGATTTCATCATCGCCTATAATGATATTGAGGTGACCACGCAGGAACAATTTTTCGCCTATCTTGCGATGAAAACCGAACCCTTTTCTAACTTAAAACTGTCTCTTATTCGCGATGGAGAAATTATAGACGTTCACGTACTGCTTGGAAAACGGGATGTCAATCGCGTAGTCAATATTGAAAGACTTGGAATTGCGGTCGAAAATCTTGAAGGGGAAAAGTATTTTATCTTTGAGTTCGATTCGAATCTAGAAGGGATTTTTGTCAATTCTTTAATCAAAGATTCTGAAGCCAATTTAATGGGTTTGCGTCCTGCTGACGTGATCACTGGCATTATGATCGATGGACAAGCAGAAACTCCAATCAAAAAGGTAGAAGATTTAGTCAAAATCATTGATCAAATCGATGGGGGCCATGAATGTGTCCTAGTCGTCCGATCGCATGATCGATCGCGGCCAAATTACATTTATATTGAACTTGGTTAAAAAGTCTCTTTGTAGCAGTACAGAAATTATTGAATCGAGTTTTGGAAAATTGAAACAGCTCATGGACGAGGATACAAAAGATGGTTTTACACCTTTTGTACTATCACTAGCCGCTTGCATGGGAAAGTTAGATTTGGATATTGTTCAGGCTGCGCTCCGTACTTGTAGCAAAAAACAGGTTAAGGCGTGGGCTGCAACGGATGTTGGAGAAACGGTGTACTCGCAAAGGCGTCGGTTGTTTAACCCTTTTAGAAAACGGAAAAAAGGAGAGGTCCCACCTGTGTTAGTTGATGGGGGACTAGATCATACTGGATTTTTTACTGGTGATGTTATGAACTTTTAAAGAAAAGTTTACACCCCAATATTGGAGTAATTCGTATCATAATAACCTTTATTTAATTAATTTCTTACATGCAAAAATCGATGATTTTGATCAATTACTATATGTTTTTACTTTCATCGAAGCTGCCAAGTCATTCGAGCTATTTGTCTGAACACAGGGTTATCTGAATCTCCACTTGGGGGGGTGTTATTAACTAGTCTTATTAAATCATCGAAATCTTTTTGCGAGGGTTGAGTAATGCCACTTTGTTTTGCTTTGTCTTTTGCAGACGTAATAAACTTTTCAGTATCCTCATCTTTATGGGTGTATTTTTTCCATGCAAGTTGCAATATATTTTTGATTGTATTCTTAGCAACACCATTATCTTCAGGTTGCTTGAAACTAGATGATAGAGGATTGACTTCCATAATAGCCTTTGTTTGGTTTATTTCTTACATACAAAAATCTATTATTTTGATCAACTAAGCTGATTAATCATTTGTTTTATTTGAAGGTCCACGAGCATGAAATCCGGCTGACTAATCCCACCGTGTTCATCTGTGTCCCTGTTTTTAACTAGACATATAAGGTTATCGAAATCTTCTTGCGAGGGTTGAGTAATGTCACTTTGTATTGCACTCTTCTTTGCATCTGTAATAAGCTGTTCAATATTCTTGTCTCCTTTACAGTAACCTAACATTACCTTCAGCAATTGTTTTTTGATGGCATCCTTAGCAGCACGATTATTTTCAGGTTGATTGATATTCGATGATATGGGAGGGATTCGTTCCATAATAACCTTTATTTAGTTTATTTTATAAATATAATAGAATCTATTTTTTGATCCATAATTATTTGTTGCCGGATAAACCAATCTTTGATAAAAAGCCATAAATCGCTGAATGTAAAAAAATTAAGGTTCTTCCGACAAATGAGTACCTGTAGCCGGGGAAAACGTTAAGTCCGTAGATTTTTATAAACATTAAGAATCAGTGTGTTGCGTAATAGCGAGACATTCTGAGAGTAACGGTAGAAATAAAAAGAAGCAGACATATAA
>DAIDIM010000202.1 GCA_027459365.1 Chlamydiota bacterium | reverse complement strand
ATAGCGGCAAAAACCTCTTTTCGCCTGCGGTTAAACGAATTGGAAACAAGTTCTAGGGTCGTGGACTGGGATTTCAAAAGCGAGGAGAAAGTCGCTATCCCAGAAACAACCATTGCCCGCTAGTGGAATTAATTGTAGTTTTGTGGGAACTTGATTTTCGATGGAAAAAGAATCTCCATTGGATTGAAATGTCACAGTCTTAGAGGCATCATGATATCTTTGTAAGCTTCGTGGAAGGAAGATTTCCTGTCCAACGATGGCTTGTTCTGCTTTTACATAAAAGACGAAAAAAACAGGCACAGCAGAGGTCATTCCGACAAAGCGGGTCATAAACCCTTGATCTGTACACTCGTATTCGAACCAAATTTCTTTCTGTGCAGAAAGACAGGACCATTGAGTGTCTGTGCGATGGCAACCAAACATTTGCACATCACTCAATGGATGCAATTGGGGCCCAAAAGCAGGGATTTCAAATGATCCACATTTCATCGCTCCAAGCGGGCCATTTTCCTTACTGCTGACAAAGGTGCTTTGAATTCGATTTGCAAAAGTGAACATTTGGCTCTCGAGTGTTTAGTTTTTCCAAATGATCTCTTAGGAAATCAACTTCTTCATTTTCTTCCCGGGTGTGAACTTCACTGCTTTTCGAGCAGGAATTACAATTGCAACACCCGCATTTTTAGGATTGCGTCCAATCTTCTGTTTTCTTTCAACAATCTCAAACACCCCAAAATCGCGAAACTCCAATCGATCACCTTGGGACAAAGAATCGGTCATCGCATCTAAAAAGGCTTGAATGACATTGCGTACATCATTGGGATGCAATCCTCTTGCTGTCGAAATTGTATTGATCAATTTCTTCTTTGTGACGGTGCTCATATCTTCGCTCCTTAGCTCTCTTTGGCTTATTTTTTTATCTTGATACTTTTCAGACAATTGATTGTCTCCTTCATTTAGGGGTTATACCTAACAGGTATGCCTTGTGAAATTAGCCCCAAATTTTCCACACCTATGCCATTCGAGATAAGTGGGTTCACGAATTCAAAATAACCATTAACGAATATTTTTCAAAACAAATTTTATTGTGTTGATTCTATTCCACTCATTGGAACCATTGATCGTCGACCTAAAGAGGCTGTCCAAAAGGACAAAATAAAACAGGTGACCAAAAAAAAGAGTGCCACGTAACTTGTGAATTTTTTCAGCACCTCAGCAGTGGACGTTCCAAAAAGGGAATCGCCGCTATCGCCTCCAAAAGATGCCCCCAAACCTAAACTTTTTGCCTCCTGAATCAGGATCGAAAAGCAAAGAATGACACAAAGCAACATAAATAAAAATAAACTTATATAAAATAATGCAGTCATTAAAGAATCCCCTATTTTTTACATTTATGAACGATTTTCGCAAATTCTCGAACATCGAGAGATGCTCCCCCGACAAGGACACCGTCCACATTTTCTCCTTTCATAATCTCGGATACGTTCTCCACTTTCACAGAGCCCCCATAAACTATGGAGATCCCATTTGCCCCTTTTTTCCCAAAAAGTTCAGAGATCACTTCTCGACAAAAGGCATGCGCTTCATCGATGATCTTGGGAGTGGCTGTTTTCCCAGTTCCAATTGACCAAACAGGCTCGTAGGCTAAAATAAGCTTATCAGAGCTGGATTTTGGGACATTGGATAAGGCAATGGAAATTTGCCTTTGCAACACTTTTTTCATAGTGCCAGAATTTCTCTCTTCCAACGTTTCCCCTACGCACAAAATCGGTTGGATATCATCCTGCAAGGCCCGAATCACTTTTTTATGGATGAATTCATCTGTTTCGCCAAACAAAGATCGCCGTTCAGAATGGCCAATGATGACAAAATAGGCTCCCGCCTCTTTGAGCATAAGACCTGCGATCTCTCCCGTAAAAGCACCCTCTTTTGCGTCGTTCATATTTTGCGCGCCGATGACAATTTTTGTCTTTTTTGCAAAAGAGCTTGCCGCTGCAATCGAAGTATACGGAACGCTGAGATAAATATTTTCCTTGAAATCTTCGATTAAAGGGAGGAGATGCTCGATATAGTCTGTCGCTTCTCGAGCTGTTTTATACATCTTCCAATTGGCAATACAATAGATTTTCCGCATTTTAACAAGAATACCCCAACCTAAGATTGCAATTCAAATGCTTTTTCTACACAATACATGGAATGAAAATATTTTCCGTATCGGAACTCACCTTTGCTATCAAATCTCTTCTAGAACCAAATTTTCGCTCCATATCGCTGAAAGGTGAAATCAGCAATTTTAAAAGCCAATCATCTGGACATCTCTATTTTAGTTTGAAAGATGCAAATGCGCAGATCTCGGCTGTTTTATTTAAGGCAAGCGCAGGCACCTTGAATCGTCTTCCAAAAGATGGCGACCAGGTGATTGTGAAAGGTGAAATCAGTTTATATTCGCCTCGAGGCCAATACCAAATCGTCATTCGAGAACTGCAATTTGCAGGAGCAGGTGAGCTTTTGTTAAAGCTTCAAAAATTGAAAGATGAGCTTCATGCATTGGGTTGGTTTGATTCCGCGAAAAAAAAACCGCTACCCAAATTCCCCAAAAAAATTGGCATCGTAACAAGTCCAACAGGTGCGGTCATTCAAGATATTCTAAATATCCTCTCTCGCAGATTTTCAGGATGCCATGTGATTCTAAATCCTGTGAAAGTTCAAGGAGCAGGTTCTGCTGAAGAGATTGCCAGAGCAATCCAAGATTTCAATACACATCGTCTAGTCGATGTATTGATCATTGGTCGCGGAGGAGGAAGTATTGAAGACCTTTGGGCCTTTAATGAAGAAATTGTCGCTAAAGCAATTTATGAGTCCCAAATACCGATTGTGTCAGCAGTGGGACATGAGACCGATTTCACCATTGCCGATTTTGTGGCAGACATTCGGGCACCTACTCCATCAGCTGCAGCTGAACTTGTAACACATGAGAAAGCCAATCTCTTACAATTTCTAAATAACGGACAAAGAGCTCTGACACAGAGGATGATTTCACAAATTAGGCAATCGCGCTCTCACCTCGAGACCCTCAAACGCCATCCTCTTTTGAGCTCACCTTTTAATCTACTTTCCCAACAGATCCAATCTCTTGATGGAATTCGTAGCTCACTTGATGATGCAATGAAGAGGATCCTCTCACAAAATACCTTGCAAAATCGGGCACTTTTACAAAGACTTGAAATCCTCAAACCATCAGCGCAAATTAAAAGCCTCCGTTGCCAACTTGTTCCTTACTTTCAAAGATCTCTGACCACGATCCATACTTTTTTAAAAATGAAAAGAGATCGACTTACCAATTTAAGTGAACATCTAAGTTCTCTCAATCCAAGTACCCTTTTGAAAAAAGGGTATTCTATTATTCAAACTGCGAACGGTTCAATTGTATATTCGGCAAAAGACCTTCGCCCATCTGACACATTTAACCTCCTCCTGCATGATGGCCGAGTCATCGCAGAGGCAAAAGAGGTACATATTTATGACACAAAATCTCTCCTATGAAAAAGCATTCGAAAGACTCGAAAAAATCCTAGAACTGATGAATAGTGGGAAAACTCCTCTCGAGGAGTCCCTAAAACTCTTTGAAGAGGCAGAGCTCCTCATGCGAAGCTGCACTCAATCTCTCAATGCAGCCGAAAAAACCATCGAACGGCTCATCAAAGGGCGAAACAATGAACTTATCCTAGATGAAGGACAAAAACCAAAAACAGAACCATTTCAGTATCAATGATTTAAGTGAAATGATTTGACGAATTCGGCGAAGACTTTCTCTTCCAAAAATTCTTTCTTCCCTTCCATTGCAAGTAAGAAAAGCCTATTTCCCACCATGAGCGCTTGGCCACGAAAATAACTCTGACCATTCTGTACTAAAAAGTTCAACGCTTGCTTACCGCTAATTTGGATCTGCTTTGCATAGATCAGCGTATTCTCAGCATTATGATTGAGAATTCCTTGGATCAACCCTTCCACGCCTGCAATTTCTTGTCCTTTCATGAGCTCTTCTGGGTAGGTTGCAACAAGAAGTAGGAAAACACCTTTGGACTCAAATGGAGACAAGTATACGTCGTAAACAAGCTTTTGTCCCTCTTGAAGATCGAGTGTTTGACTCATCATTTGTGGAGTTGTGGGAAAAGAGATGGAATATTCACCACTTTTTGCATAAATCTGCTTCCAAGTAGATCCGGTGTCTGCATGTGCTGAGCGCAAAAAGAGATGGGCCATGAAAAGTGTGAGAGCGAAGATCCAGATTCCTACTTTTTTTTGTGTGCGACTTCTCATGAAGCTCCCCCTATTTTGTTAATAATTAAAAAATAATGTTGCAGTACTTTGAGATGGATTTCCGATTAATAGCATAATTAAATAGCTCACAATTCCAGCAATAATTGCAATGAGGATTCCGGCTAAAATGAGATTTCCAATCGCTCTAATCACCGAAAATCGTTGCACTTCGGCCAAAGCAGATACACAGATAACAAGAGACCAAATCGACATCACCACACGAATTAAAGAAAACACAAGGATGGCATAAGAGGCGCCATTGAGCATTTGATTATCAAAACCGGGCGAAATGAACACTTTTGCACCAAAAGTGATCAATGTAACGATCCAAACAATGTCTGTGACAACCATCGGAACATTCGACCAAGCAAAACTTGCACGAATATCTCTGAAATCACCAGCCCCTTTCAATATTTTCCCTGTCCAAGTAATTAACCATCCCCAGATAGAAAATATGATATAACCCCAAACGATGGCAAAAATCAAAGCAGCTAGGACAATGGCAACTACACTAAAATGGGAACCGAGAGAAAAAGATTGAAAAGTGCCTAGCAAAGATGAAAAACCGTATACAATGGCAAGGAGCCAGAGATTTTTATTCGGATTTTCTGCAACAATTCTTCGGATCGTGTTTCGAGGATGGATCCATATTGTAAGCCACGGGCTTTTTCTCGCCATAATCAGCCTCTCTGTTTATATTTTTATTTAATACTATTTATTTAATTATTTCAAATAATTAAATATTATAAGTAAAAAACAATGATTATAAGTGGCTTACAAAAAAATCATTATTTTCTTTTGTTTTTCGTGCAGCAACTGCAGTTCGGCCCACAATTACATGATCTACAGCTACAGAAAAGACCAACGATTCCAAGCACACCTGCGATTCCGATCACATCATAGATGATTCGAGAAGTTCGAGACATATCTCCAAAAAGATCTGCAACTAAATCATACTGGAAAAAACCATAAAGACCCCAGTTTAAAGCACCAATGACCATCAATAGCAAAATAATAAAACGTAACACTCTCATAGAAACTCCTTTTGAATATCCTCATCTTATAATACATTATTCTAACCCACTTGTCTACGTATAATCATTCTGTTAACATGCACATCCATGAAAAAACGACCCTCTCGACTTATCTCATTTTTTGCTAGGCAGATCCGATTGAGGCGCTCGATGATTTTATTATTTTTTTGCAAGTCAATAGCAGCAACGACCCTATTGACGAGTAAAAAAACAATAAAAGCGCGGAAGCTCTGGCCTGAGATGCCAGCAAAAAATTACTTAAGTCGAGGACTGTCCATTCTTTTCATCTTTGGATGCTTTGTACTAAAAGCAGAAGAGATCGTGATTGATTTGCGCAATCCTATCTATTGCAATGGTGTACTCCGTACAGATGAAGGAGGTGTCATACAAGGAGAAGATATTCGGATTCAAGCAAGACATATTCAGTATGAACAGAATGATCATTTGCAAAGAATCACAGCCGAATTTGACCTCTTAATCCAGTACAAAGATAAGGTATACGTTGGGAGTCGGCTCGAGTACGATTTTGCAACGAAAACGGGAACGATTTTTCAAGGGAAAACATCTGCTGCAATGTTGTTTATTGCAGGCGATGAGATCCAACTTCTCCCCGATGGAAGTTACAAAATTTGCGATGTGACGCTAACAACATGTGAAAATAAAGAGAGTACTTGGGATTTCTATGCTAACCAAGTGAATGTCATCAGAGGGGAATTTTTTGAAGCAAAACAATTGCGCGCCCGTTCTTTCCAAACACCTTTTTTCTGGTTTCCCTCCTTTAAACTCAGCTTAAAAAGATTTCGCGAATCCCTTATCCGTCGAGAATCCCCTTATCGTTGGACCGTTGATTGGGATAAAGGACAAGGGCCAAGAATTGCCTTTCGTTATAAATTGTTTTCAAAGCTCGATTTCGCTGCTTTCGGACGTCTAGAATATCGTTGGAGTACCGGTTGGGGAGGAGCTTTGGAAACCGAATACCGGCCCGAACACAAAAGGACCACTTTTGTCACACGGAGCTTTGCAGGGACAAACCGACTTCAAACAGCTCCTGACAGAATGTTCCGCTATCGTTTGCAAGGAGCCTATCGATCGAAAAGTGAAGATGAAAAAACAACTGCCGCACTCATTTGGGATAAATACAATGATGTGCGCATGCCCACCATCTTCAGACCCGATGATTTCGAGGTGAGCACTGCAAAAAAAACAATCCTCTATATTCGTCATCAGGATGATGCATTTATCTCTTCATTTCGCCTGCGGCCTCGCGCGAATTCATTTGAATCGATCAAACAAGATTTACCTGCTCTTTATGGGAATCTTCATCCTCATCTGATTGGGAATACTGGGATCATCAATTTTCTTTCCATGAAAGCGGCATACGTCGACTTTGCCTATTCTGATGATCTTGTCATCACTTTAAAAGATTATCGTAGTGGCAGGATAGAATTCAGAGAAAAAATGCAGCGCCCGATTCCGATGGGACCTTTTACTTTAACCCCCCATATTGGCGCTCAAGGAATCCTTTATACAAATAGCTATTCTGGTAAGCCCAAAGGTTTGGGTGTACTCCAGTACGGTTTTGATCTATTTGCAAGAGCCGAAAGAACTTTTTCCCGTTATAAACATGTAATCGAGCCCTATCTATGGTATAATGTCCTGACCCGTCCAACTGTTGAACCAGACGATCATTACATTTTCACAATTGCTGACGGCGTAGACAAAATCAATCAAATCCAAACCGGTTTTCGCACTCTCCTCTTTTCCAAATTTCGTCCATGCAAAGAGGCCTCTTTCTCTGCCGATCTTTACATCAATGCCTTTTTCAAAGAGGCAGTGATCCCGCAACTTGTACCGCGCGCCTATCTCCTTTTAAACTGGTGCCTCCCCTCTCTCCATTTCTCCTTCCATAATGCTTGGAATTTTAGACACCATATCCTCGACTTTTCAAAAGCACGTCTTCAATGGACAATGAGCGAAAACGTAGCCATGTCCTTTGAAGCACGCTATCGCTCCAAATACGATTGGAGAAAAGCCGATCACGAGAGTTTCATCCTCGATGTGACCCGTACAGAAACACAACTTCTCCTTTCCCCTCTCTCTGACCGACGAATCACACTCATCGGCAATCTCTTCGTGCGGCTAAATCCCCTTTGGGAAACACAAATTTGGGTCATCAACGGATTTTATCGAGACAACGAAAATCCCTACACCGAAGTCAAAATTGACCTTTCAACCTGGATTTGCTCTGCATTCAAGGTGCGCTTAAGTTATAGCCACATCCGCAATGATGACCGCGTTAGCTTCAACTTCGATCTAGTTCGGAAACAATTTTGATCAAAAGGAGTCAGGCTGAGTTGAGCAGAATTTCTTGGTATTAGAGCCATTCTCGGTGTGAATTCTTGGAGGAGATTTGGGATATTTTCGAACGAGTATACCCCGTTTTCGCAAAGCTGATATCTTACTAAGTTATATGGCTTTGCGAAAAATGGCGGTAAAATCGTCGAAAAGATTTCCGAATATCGTCGAAGAGGCACATCGAGAATGGCTCTATTAGGAAAAGTTTTGACAGAAGCTCACTTTTGGGCTACTCTGATCTCCTTTATAAGGAAAACTATATGACACAACCCATTCCACGTGACATGTCTCGTCTGAGCCCTGCACAGCTAAAAGCGGCGCAACAGGTATGTCCAAAATTATTAAAGCAACGAAATGAAGCAACAAGTTTAGTACAGCAGGTAGTTATTGATCGCAGAATCCAGGAAGTAGTTTGCTCTAAATTGGGCATTGCAAAGTCAGGTCCAGAAAGAAAGTTCAATAATACTATTGTACATAGAGGATTGAATGGAGATTTTTTAGTATCTCCGGAAGCAAAGTATCCACTTGGAGCAGCTCAGCAGATTGGAGGGAATCCAAATGCGGAACAGTCTGCTAATGCTGCAAATTCCCAGGCAGCCCAGCAATCTGCTCCCAGATATATCCCTGTTGATGCTCCTAGTAATCATTCTAGAAGTTCCCAGGCAGCTCAGCAATCTGCTCCCAGATATATCCCTGTTGATGCTCCGAGTAACTTTGTTTCCCAACAACCTTCTAGATTTAGATATGTTCCTATTTGAAATATTTTTGGTTCTATAATTGCGATAATTATAGAAACTATACGAATAGTGAATTCATCTAACATTTTTAGGAGAGTTATGGCTCAATCTCGACTTTGTACATTTTTTGAAAGGCAGATCCGAGGGAGGCGTCCGATGATTTTATTATTTTTTTGCGAGTTAATAGCAGCAACGTCCCTATTGACGAGTAAAAAAATAATAAAAGCGCGGACGCTCTCACCGGAGATGC
>DAIDIM010000194.1 GCA_027459365.1 Chlamydiota bacterium | reverse complement strand
GCATCTCCGGTGAGAGCGTCCGAGCTTTTATTATTTTTTTACTCGTCAATAGGGACGTTGCTGCTATTAACTCGTAAAAAAATAATAATATCATCGGACGCCTCCCTCGGATCTGCCTTTCAAAAAATGTACAAAGTCGAGCTTAAAGCAAAATATAGAACAACCTGTTCGCCTTCAGCTTTCGTAGAGCTTCGATGATGAAGACTTCATCCATCCTCTAAGGGGAGATTGTCCTTGCGAAATAGGCAGCGCCTAAAAGAGATGCATCATCATTTAGTATGACATGTATTGGAATCGTTTCTAATAATGGTTGAAACCTTCCCTTACAACAAAAGGAGGAGAGAAAGGGTCCCTCTTTTATCTGTTGAATCAAAGCTGGGGCAATTCCTCCACCAATATACATACCCCCTAGGGATAAAAATTTGAGGGCTAAATTTCCAGCCTCTGCTCCATAAATGGACAAAAACCAATGGATCACTCGTAAACAGACAGGATCGTGGCGTTTGAGCGCCCATTCAGAGATGACATGCGGTGCATCTTTTTGCAGCATTTCCTCTTCCATTTCTTGGGAACGAGGTTCTTTTCCTGTCTCTATTAGGAATTGATAGAGGAGAGGGATGCCTGGACCTGAAACAATCCGTTCATAGGAGACGTGTTGGAATTTTTTCTTCAGATAAATGAGTAATTCAATTTCAAGCTCATCTCGAGGTGCAAAATCGGTATGCCCTCCCTCACATGCAAAAGGGTGATGATCTTTTCCATCCCAATAAAGTCCTGCTTCGCCAAGTCCTGTGCCTGCGGCAATTAAGGCTTGGTTTCCAGGCTGTTCTTTTCCAGCTTGTAGAACATAAAGCTCTTCCTTTTTTAATACGCGGATGCCATATGCTTTTGTTTCTAAATCGTTTAATAAGTATATAGTCTGAATTTTACAACATTTTCGTAAATTGGCAATGTCGATCACCCAAGGAAGATTAGTTGCATTGCATTTTCCATTCACGATCGGTCCTGCTACACCGAAACAGGCGGCAGAGAAAGTTTTTTTTTGCTCAGATAGGAAAATTTGAATGATCTCTTCTAGACTTTGATAGTTTTTACTGTGAAATTTTTTTTCAGCAACGATGGTATTGCTTTCAAAAAAAGCAAGACGGGTATTTGTTCCCCCTATATCTCCAGTCAAAATCATGTTCCCTCTATTAACCTAAACTTCGGGTTTATCCCACTCATAATCAAGGATCTTTTCTCGATCTTTTGCACTTTTTGTACTCACCCATAGAACCTTCGGCTATGGGTTTCGCAAAAAAATGCAAAATTTCATCGAAAATCTCTCGATTCCGAGGAGAACAAACCCGAAGCTTAGATTATTAGACCTCTAGCGCAACCGAGGTTTACGCAAGAGGTCTTATTTTCTTCATATAGAAATCAAACGTTTTTGTGTATACTCATCTTAAAACTCGAGTTAAAACAATAAAGGAAACTTATGTCCCAACAACTTGCTCAAGACACAAATAAGAAAAAAGCGTTAGAACTTGCGATTTCTCATATTCAAAAACAGTTTGGCGATGGGGCCATCATGACGCTTGGAAAACATGCCTCCAGTAATGGCTTAAGCGTCATTAAAACAGGAGCCATTTCTCTGGACCTCGCTCTCGGAATCGGCGGTGTTCCAAGGGGCCGTATCGTCGAAATTTATGGTCCAGAATCTTCAGGTAAATCAACTCTTGCCCTTCATATTGTCGCATCTGCCCAAAAAAATGGGGGGCTTGCCGCTTATATTGATGCAGAGCATGCACTCGATCCATCGTATGCCGCAAAGATTGGTGTGAATATCGATGACTTGATGATTTCACAACCAGATAACGGGGAAGAGGCTTTAAATATCACAGAGATGTTGGCTAGATCCAATGCTGTCGATGTGATCGTCATTGACTCTGTGGCAGCTTTAGTTCCAAAAACAGAACTGGAGGGAGAAATTGGAGATCAGCACATGGGATTGCAAGCCCGGATGATGTCACAAGCTCTTCGAAAATTGACAGCAACTCTTTCAAAAAGCAATACATGCGCCATTTTTATTAACCAAATTCGCGATAAAATCGGTGTTATGTTTGGAAATCCAGAAACGACAACGGGCGGTAAAGCATTGAAATTCTATGCCTCAATTCGTCTCGATATTCGGCGCATCAGTGGCATTAAGAATGCAGACAACACATCCGATATTGGATCCCGTGTTCGTGTAAAAATTGTGAAAAATAAATGTGCGCCTCCCTTCCAGTCTGCAGAATTTGATGTGATGTTCAATGAGGGGATTTCTCACTCAGGAACACTCATCGATGTTGGGGTCGAAACGGGCATCGTCGATAAAAAAGGGACCTGGTTTAGTTTCCAAAATCATCGACTTGGGCAAGGAAGAGAAGCGGCAAAAGAAGAGCTCAAAAACAATTCAAAAATAGCAGAGGAAATTGAAAAACAAATCCATGCTAAATTAAAAAAAGAGACGGAAGGGGTTGAAAAACAATCTTAATTCAGATAAGAGACAAGGAAAGCTTTAAATAAGGATAAGTATGAAAAAAATGATTACTCTTTTGCTTTTCTGTCTCGTAGCAGTACACGGAGATGAGATTGCTCAACGAAATCAAACAAGAAACTACAATCAAAATCAAGGTGTCATCGATCTTGGTGGGGGAAATTTTGATAGTACGATCCAGTCTTCAAATGTCCCTGTCGTCGTTGATATCAATGCGAAATGGTGCGGCGCATGCAAGATGGTAAGTCCTGTCATCGATGAACTCGATCAACAATATGCAGGGAAAGTCTTGTTTGCAAAAGTAGATGTCGATAATGAACCCTCTTTTGTTCAAAGATTTGAAGTCACAGGAATGCCAACCCTCCTCTTTTTTAGACCAGGTAATAATACTCCTGTCTATAGACATGTTGGCTATCTTTCAAAACAAGATTTTGAACAAAAGATCAATGAATATTTAATGAAATAGGTTTTTTTAATCCTTGTACAATCTCCTGAAATGAGGGACTCCATAACTGGAGTTCCTTCAATGTTTTTTCAAAAGAGCAGATTTCCTCTTCGAGACACGCGAACGCCTGGTCTTGACCTAATGCAGTTGCGATATTTAGACCCCTAACGTGGGAAGAATCCTGCATCCCATCGTCTAGATCATCGCCAATCTGAAACGCCATGCCTAAATGATATGCACATTTTTTTAGAAGGGGGACCTTGGCTAAGTCGCCCCCACCAAAAATCCATCCAAAAAGAAAAGAAATTTCAAATAAAGTGACTGTTTTTTTATAGATGATGTCTTGAATCGTCTCTAAGGTTAAATCTGGTGGAAAAAGATCATAAAACTGACCCTGAGTTGCCCCTTGAATCCCGGCGCATTTTACAGCATACCCAAGGCATTCCATCGCCCTTTTTTCATCATCGATCAACTTTCCATTCTCATGAATCCCTCCATAGCCTGCAGCCATTAATGTATAGCTTGCAAGCAGTGCAGCGCTCTCTCCGAATGCGATATGTAAAGAAGGAATGCCCCTTCGCATTGCATCATTATCCATTGCAGGAAGATCATCTACAATTAAAGAAGCAGTATGAAAAAATTCAACGCTGAGAGCAGATGGCATCACATCGCAATTTCCAAGCGATTCCCCAATCATCAATACCAAAATGGGGCGAAGCCGTTTACCCCCATTGATCAATGCGTAGGCGCAAGCATCGCGCAAGACACTTTTTTCACCCATCTTTTCGATAGCTTGAAGGAGCGCATTTTCAATCCGTTTTTTATATTGATCAAACATACGTTTTTTTAATTTGCATTCCTCTTGGAATATAGCCACCGATATTCATTAATGGGTAAACAAAACTATCTCGTCCGATAATAGTACCGGGATTTAAAACAGCATTACAACCAATTTGGACACCGCTACCTAAAATCGAACCTAACTTCACCAAACCTGTATTGATTCTTGTTTCCCCATACTTTACCGCTATCTCCGCACGATCAAGCCTTAAGTTAGAACATTTTACACCAGCTCCTAAATTGACACCTGGTCCTAAAATGCTATCCCCTACGTAACAAAAATGGGCAGCAACAGCCCCATTCATTACGATCGAATTTTTGATCTCACAACAATGACCCAATATTGCTTCATCTCCTAAAATAACATTGCTCCGTATATAGGCTCCGTGTCGAATTGTGCAGTTTTTCCCAATAACACAAGGACCCTGTATAAAGACTCCTGGTTCAAGAATAGTCCCTTCACCAATTGAAATAAGCTCTTTATGTTTTAGAGTAACATTCTCAGGTATAATGACTTCAATATTATGAGAGAAGCTTTTGAGGTAGACTTCGATTGTGAGCAAAGGATCCCATAGAAATCCATTTTCTCTCCAAAGAGATGCATGTGCAAAATCATTCAGTGAAAAAAAATCCACTTGTCGAAACATGGCTGTATTATAGGAGAATATTAATATATGTATAGAATTCTCTTCTTCTTTAGTCGTTGTGGAAATGTTCGTAACTCCGAGCAGAGAATCAATGAAAAAAAAGAGTCTATAACTTGTCAAAAGGTTGTTGATTCTTGACCCTTTATGAACATTTTTAAAAGTATGAACAATCTAAAAAAGGGTTACAAACACGTTTTGAACAACTTTCCCACATTGACTGGGGAAAAGCCACAAAGAATTGATTCTCTGTGGCTTTTTCACTTGATCTCGACTTATGTCATTTTTTGATGGCATCTCCGGTGAGAGCGTCCGCGCTTTTATTGTTTTTTTACTCGTCAATAGGGACGTTGCTGCTATTAACTCGCAAAAAAAATAATAAAATCATCGGACGCCTCCTTCGGATCTGCCTTTCAAAAAAGACATAAGTCGAGTTGATCAGTGTTTTTTGATGACTTCCACTTCAGGTGGATTGACGACTTTTATTTTATTTGCGCCACCTTTTTCTTGTCCTCCCCACCAACCACCCCAGTAAGAGATACCAGCGATGAGTACAAGAACTACAATCACGATGATCGCAACGATAGCTGTATTACTACTTCCATTTGCATTATTTGCCATTTTTTCCCTCTTTTGTATATATACTCGATATTCCTCCAATTACTTTTCCTCGCATTAATGTGCAAGATATTTTATATTTAAGAAATGAATAATGTAGGAACGGTAATTAGTTACTGTACAAACGACTTTCGCTTTATTTCTAAATGCATTCAAGAAGTAAAAAAATTCTCAAATCAGATCACCATTGTTGCATGTGATCATTTTTTTGACGGAACTCCTGAAAATAGACATTTGTTAGATCTAACTTATCAAATGCATCCAGCTTGCCAATTCATAGAGTTTTCGTATCTTCCCAATAGAATCTATAGTTCTTTTCACAAAATTTCTCCCAATGATCCTGAATGGTCCAAATTTTGGGCTGCAACGACACGTTACATTGGATATTACTATTCGAAAGATGAATATCTTCTCTTTCTAGATAGCGATGAAATTGTAAATGGAGAAAGGTGTCGAGAATGGCTCATCAGTGGCGAATATTTTTCTTATGAAGCACTGCGCATAGGCTCTTACTTGTATGCAGTGAAACCCTCGATTCGTTCCAAAAAAGTTGTGAATTTACCACTCCTTGTGAAGAGATGCACATTTTCCCCACTCACACTGATGAATGAATTGGAGCGAATTGGTGCATTTCTAACGCACTCTGGACCTAAAAGAGAAAAAGTCGTTGGACTAGATCAAAAGCCATTTGTCCATCATTATAGCTGGGTCCGAACCAAAGAGGAATGTTTGTGGAAGGCGCGCACCTGGGGACATCGAAATGAAGAAGACTGGCCTTCGATCATTGAAGAGGCCTTTGCAGGCAATCCAGCGAAACTTATTGGTGAATATGAAGAAATTCCTTTGCCCTATTTCGATCCTTTCAGAATCTCTTTCCCAGAAAAACAAGTACAATCTTATAACAATGTACTCAAAGTTAATGATCGGGATCTTTTTGAAATAAGTCTCCCCATTTAGCATCTCGTGCTTTGCGATAGAGCTCTTTATCCTTTCTTGAAACAACCTTCTCTTGATTTGTTCCATCCATTGTACAAAGGTTAAAACGGACAAAACCGCTCCCTTTGCATGGATGACGGAGGATTCGATCGCCTTTAATCGGGTGTTGTTTTTTTGAGACAATTAAATAGGAAAATTTTTCATCTTCATATCCGAGTGTGCCCCCTTTTAAAAGACGATGGAGTTTTGTCCTTTCAAGGCGCGCTGAAAAGTGACACCAATCCTTTCCCTTCAACGGACATTGAAACGCATGTGGACAAGGGGCGATGATATTTGCATGTTTTGTAATAAAAAGATCTCTTGCTTCTAAAATCGTTTGAAAACCTGCCGGCGTTCCAGGTTCAATGATCGCAATTGTATCGATCGGGGCATTCCAAAGACGTTCTAAAAACGTTCCAAATGGCTTTATTTCCCCTAAAGAGTAGGAAAGGATACAAAGGTCCGCTTTTGGAAGCTCTTTGAATTCTTTCATGTCTTTGCAAATCCAGGTATGTCCATCTAGTAATTGCTTACCAAGTGTGATTGCATCTAAATTTTGTTCAACAAGAATTGCCTTGAGATGGGGATGCAAATCAAGCATAGCCAGTGTTGCCGTAGCAGGTCCTGCTCCCAGATCCAGTAATGTGTCGCAGGTGGCTGTTTACACACTTCTTGTACAGCTGCAAACGTTGCCGGAAAACGGGTCGCTAAATAGGCAAGCCTTTTTGCACGATCTGAAAAAATAGAATGTGAAGAATTTTTTTCTCGATAACTTGAAGAGAGCTCCTCGCGCGCAAGACGTAAAATATTGGGAGGTGTACTTGCAAGAATCTGCTCAATTCTCTCTTGTAAGTTCATTCTGGTAATTTCCAGTCAATTTCACTTTTCCCATGCGCTTTTAAAAATGCATTTGCCTTAGAGAAATGGGCGCATCCGAAAAAACCAGAATATGCCGAAAGAGGTGAAGGATGGGGAGCTGTTAGAACCAGATGTGGAAGGGGCTTTTTATGGAAATGTTCAAATTTTTCAATGGCAGATCGTCCCCAAAGGAGAAAAACGATCGGATCTTTTTTTTCTGCTAACATCTGAATCACTTGATCTGTAAATTCTTCCCATCCACGACCAAAATGGGACTTTGGCTGATTTTCTCTCACAGTCAAAGTCGCATTCAACAGAAGAACTCCTTGCTTTGCCCATGAGACTAAAGAGCCGTGGCTCGGTTTGGGTAGATTGAACTCTGAATGGAGCTCTTTGAAAATATTTTGTAACGACGGAGGGATCGGAACACCTTTAGGAACGCTAAAACAGAGACCCTCTGCCTGATGGGGACCATGATAAGGATCTTGTCCCATAATGACCACTTTGACCTGATCAAATGGGGTCAAGTCAAAGGCACTAAACAGCTGTTTCATCGGAGGATAGATGATCGTCTTAGAGGCAATTTCTGTTTGAAGGAACTCTTTTAACGATTTCATGTAAGATTTTTCAAACTCGACCTGCAATCGCCCTTTCCAAGATGGATCCATAGGAATCTCAATAAAATTCATAAGTAAATTTTAGCAAAATGGCTCATTGACAGAAAGAAATAGATGGTACTAAAATCATCTCTTGGAGATTTCTATGAAAGATTTAGCTGAAAATAACTTGATACGATTTGTGAATGTGACTCGAAAAAAAGGGGCTATCTACGCCAATTTTAAAGTGCAAGGGCTTCGTAATGGAGTCATCCTTGCAGCTTCCCTTTCGGTCGATATTAGTGCTCTCGATCTCAATTCGGGAGATACTTTAGAAAAGATCATTGAAAATTGTGCCAAACATGGTCTCAAAGAATTCAAAAAGTCAGAATTTCAATTTCAAGAACTACCATCAGACTATCTGGGTGTAGCGCAGCTTGGCTAGCGCGTTTGCATGGGGTGCAAGAGGTCGTAGGTTCGAATCCTATCACCCAGATTCTTTTATTATCAATGAGTTATGTTTAGCGTTCCGCGGTATATAACTTATTATTTTTTGACCTAACATCCGTCTTGAGGTTGTCGGAATTCGCATTAACTTTTCAATAGTTTGCCGTACTATCGTACCTACTTCAAAGTGAATTTGATTTGCTTTGTTTTTTCCTTTGATACTTTCTCGACGAAGCTTATCTTCAGCTTGAGTGGCTCTAAAAAGATTTGCAGCAAGTTCGGTGCTTCCCATATGATCCAAAATCTTCTGATTCTTTTTCAGTCCTTTTCGTTCATGAATATTCTTTGCATCGAGTCCTCCATAGAGGCCTTTATAACCATGGTTTTGGAATATGGCAAAATCAAGAGTAGTTTCTACACCAGATTGTTGAGCTGTTTCGACTAACTGTTTGTTGTGCTCTCGAAGATCTTTTCGGAGATAAACCCGTTTCTCATCTTCCTTCAACTGCTGAAAAACTTGATTATCGGCAAGTTCTTGTCTCCGCGTTTGAATTGCAAAATAAGTTTGCCCATTGGCAATAACAGGCTTTGCTGGATCACCGTTTTGTACAACCAAATAGCAGGCGTACCGAGATAGCTTTACATCTTCGACCTGCCTTTTCCCTCCCTTACCAATTTCGATCATTTCGTGGATATCAACGAAATGATCGAGGATGCTGAGACCGCTGTTTTTACACGCTTCTTTGGCCTTTTCAATAACTGGAAGAAAATTGCGATATTCATAATACTCAAGAATTTTGGACAATTTGCGAGCACTCCAAAATTCGCATCCATCTTCTTCTTGCCTGAGCGATTCGAAAGTTTGGTGATGAGTTTTTTCAACTAAATCTTTTTTCATTTCTTAATCTCCTATCGTTTTAGAGTTGTTTTTGCTCATTATCATGTGACGGGCATGTGGCGGATGAATCCATGTGATAAAAAAAGCTACAGTGTAAGACAATATTTTGACATAAATCAAGGCAAAAGAGATGCTTGAAGCCAGATTTTGGAAGACAAAAAGGTAACACACAAACAATATTAAAAGGTCATGTCTATGAATGATGTCTACGCACCATGTCTATGCGGAAGCGGAAAGAAGTTTAAGTTTTGTTGTTATGGAGTTCTAAAAAAAGGGGGCGAGATTCCAGCAACTTTTGAATGCTCCAAATTTCCAGTTCATGAATGCAAAGTTCTTAAAGATTGGGAAGACATAGGAATTTCTCCTGTTTATATCTCAAGAAAACTTACGAATGCCTCATATGTTTTTATCAGCTATTTAGTGGATTTTTGGTGCCTAGGACTCAAAGACACTATGCTAAAATTTGGGGTTTCTCAAACCGATTTAAGATATATCTACAGCCAAGGCGGTGATTTAGAGACTGTTTCCTATCAGGATGCTCGTAGCTTGATTCTTGGAGCTATTGATTTTGCAAAAACGATTCATATTGCCCCTGATGCAAGTTGGCATGGAATACCATCTTCATTTATTGAATCCCATTTAAGATACGAGAGAAAATTTTCCTTCGGCCAGGAAGGAAAGCCATTTTACATTTCAGGACCTTATGATTCTGAACGTTATAATGTAGAAGAAATCATCAACAAAGTATCAGAAGCCGAGGGTCATTTTACCGTTCATGCGTAAATCATCACTGTATTAAAGAGATTTACAAAGAAGAAGGGCTCCGTCCCGAAGCAACTATTCGAAAATATCGAATAGTTCAAACAGAGGGAGGACGTCTTCTTTTATGACAGTTTTCTCTATGAGTTTTATTGTCATAGCATGTAAGCTATTGGCAAAGACTTGGAGTTGTGATGAACATTTCAGCTTTTTGGTTTTGTGCATTAGCCGGTTCTGGGCTGTTTTTGATTCAGTTTCTGATCAATATTCTTGGGGTTGGGGATTCGGAGAGTAAGCAGTTCAAATGGCTCTCTATGCAGGCAATTACCGGCTTTTTGATGATGTTTGGCTGGTCGGCTCTCACTTGTCAAATAGAGTTTGGTTTTTCAATGATGCCAACTCTTGCAATTTCTTTGATTGCAGGTTTTGGGGCCATCTTTGTGATTCACTATCTCTATGGATTGACGAAGAAGATTCATAGCGATGGGAGTGTTTTCCGTATCGAGGAAGCGATCGGAAAAGAGGCGTATGTCTACCAGCGTATACCGAATGGTGGAACAGGGAAAGTCTCTGTGACTTTGCAACATTTTATTCACGAAATTGAGGCCATTTCTCATCAAGATAGAGAAATTCCATCATTTAGCAGAGTAAAAATCATTGAAAAAGCAGGTGTTAATACAGTAATCGTTATTCCATTATAGGAGCTCATTATGTTCAATCTTTCCTACTTAAACATGACAGTGTTGGGTTTTTTATTCTTTATTTTCTCAACTCTCTATTTTTTGGCGAAATTGTATCGCCGATGCCCTTCAAATAAGGTTTTGGTCGTCTATGGAAGGGTAGCCGGAAGCAAGACTGTGCAATGCTATCATGGTGGAGGGACATTCATTTGGCCATTGATCCAAGGGTATGCGTTCCTCGATTTAACTCCGCGCACAATCCATATCCCATTGAAAGGGGCCCTTTCCCATCAAAATATTCGTGTCAATGTGCCGAGCACCTTTACGGTAGCCGTTGGAACCATTCCGGAAATAATGAACAATGCAGCCGTCCGCATGCTCGATTTGGGACCTAGAGAAATTGAGTCTATGGCAACCGAGATCATCATTGGTCAGCTCCGTCTGACTGTTGCCTCATTGCGCATTGAAGAGATCAATCAAGATCGAGAAAGATTTTTAGATTCAATTAAGAAAAACATTGAGCCTGAGTTACATAAGATTGGTTTGACCCTTTTGAATGTCAACATTACCGACATAACGGATGAATCGAATTATATCGAGAGCATTGGGATGAAAGCATCCTCTATGGCGGTAAATCAAGCAAAAGTGGATGTAGCTGAGCAAGAAAAGCAAGGGGATATTGGAAAATCGTTAGCTGAAAGAGATCGGAGAGTGATGGTGGCTTCGTACCATGCAGAGGCTGTGAAGGGGGAAAACGATTCCAAAGCACAAATGGCTTTGACCAATGCAATTTTAGCTGAAAAAGAGGCAGAAGCTACTCAGCGCAGTGAAATTGCAAAGCAAAATGCCGAAGCATTGATCCAAAAAGCCCGCGCGCTAGCACAAACACAACTGTTGGAAGCAGAACAAATTGTCCCCCAAGAAATCCAACGTAGAAAAATCCAAATTGAAGCAGAAGCAGAAGCCCAGAGTAAGGCAATTATTGCTCGTGGAGAAGCGGAAGCCATCCTCACCATTCGTCAAGCTGAAGCTGAAGGGATTCAAAAGCTTTTAGATGCTAAAGCTGCCGGTTACAAGCAGCTTTTTGAAGCCTGTGGCGAAGATGCCAAGAGTGCAGCAACAATGCTCTTGATTGAGAAATTGGAAGAGATTGTGAAACTCCAAGTAGAAGCGATCAAAAATATTAAGATTGATAAGATCACTGTTTGGGATAGCGGAGGTAACGCTGATGGTAAAGGATCATCAACTGCAAACTTTATTAGTCAATTCACAAAATCGCTACCTGCATTGCATGATGTAGCTGCTACGGCTGGTTTAGAGTTGCCTCAATTTTTGGGACAACTCAATAAAACAGCAGCGAAGTAAGGTTAATGGTTTGGTCTGTCAACATTGAAATTGACAGATCAAAATACACCCAGTAACCATAAAATGAGTAGGATGACCAATAGGGTCGTCAAAATACTGAACGGCGTGTAGCCCCAGCCTCTACTAAAACCCCATCTTGGAATGGATCCAATCAAGAGCAAAATCAAAATAATAACAAGTACAATACCTAACATATTTGAGCCTCTTTGTTTTCTATAGCATAATGAACGGGATATAGCAAATATCGTATACGGGTTGTCAAATAATAAAATAACTTGATAAAATATGTGCAAAAAGCAAATAACCGCAAAGGCATTCAGCATAAAGCAGTAATTTATTCCTAACCTGAACTTTGGATTAATAGACCTCTTGTGAGCCGATTTTCGACAGAACCTTAATTTAAAAGAGGTCTAAGGTTTAGCGGTTTTTTTTGGCGATAGAATCACTGTTAAGATGCCACCTAAACAAACGACGAGCCACCCAATTAAGGAAATTGTACTGGGAATAGTTTTCCAGAAAATCCAATCAAGGATTCCAGAGAACAAGACGCTCATATAGAGGAAAGATCCTGCTTCTTGCGAAGAGGCGTAGCGCAAACCTAGAGTTAAGAAAGCCTGTGCAAGGATCATTGCGATCCCTGAAAGAGCTAAATACAACCAAATCATATAGGGGGGAGAATGCCATTGAGTAAATAAAAAGGGACTTAAAATAAAGCAAGTGATGAGAAAATAATAGAACATGATCTTTGACAATTTCTCATGGGCAATTTTGCTTGCTACAACGACCAAAAGGGCCGAAGTTAGACCAGAAATAAGCGCAAACAAAAGTCCTATATTTATTTCAGTAAATTCTGGTCTGAGAATGATGATGATACCAATAAATCCAACAATTAAAGGAAACCAAATTTTATGAGAAATTTTTTCTTTTAATCCAATCCATGAAATAAATGGTATAAATAACGGTGCTGTATTATTGAGAACAATTACATTGGCTAGGTTGATGGTTAAAAGAGCTGTTGAAATGCAAACGAGAGTGATCAATCCTGCGATTGTTCGAATAGCAATATAGGGGAACATAGGTGAATATAAATTTTTTACACCATTTTTACATGCTATAGGAAGAACGATGATCAAGCTAAAGAGACTTTGAAAAAAAACAGTAAGCGAAGAGGGAATATAGGCATTGCTAATCTTATAACAGGCATAAAGAAGTGTAAAAAATAGCGCTGCCAGCGTGCAAAGAAAAGCGCCTATGATTGGATGATGTTTCATAATCGTTTCTATAACATTATGTTTAGGATATAGCAAGCTTGGAAGAGCCATTCTCGGTGTGAATTCTTCGAGGAGATTTGGGATATTTTCGAACGAGTTTATCCCATTTTCGCAAAGCTGATATCTTACTAAGTTATATGGCTTTGCGAAAAATGGCGGTAAAATCGTCGAAAAGATTCCCGAATGTCGTCGAAGAGGCACATCGGGAATGGCTCGGAAGAAATTTGTTCCTTTTTTTGATCGTTTGAGAGTATGTCTGAAATTATGAACGATGCATCAGCTAAGCGTAGAGATCATCTAGCCAATGAGAGAACCTTTCTTGCATGGATTAGAACAAGCATCGGTATCATGGCGTTTGGCTTTGTCATTGAAAAGTTTTCTCTTTTCATAAAAGAAATATCCTTTTTTTTGAGAAAAGATGAAATACATTCTTCTCCTGAAGATTCATCTATTTTTGGAGTTGCACTTGTTGGGATAGGTGCTCTCCTTGCGATCCTTTCGTATTTTAAATACTTAAAAACAGAAAAAGAGATCAAAAAAGGGGAAAGTCATAAATCAAATAAATTAGCCCTGACATTGACTCTCTTAGTGATCGTGATGAGTGTTTTCCTAATCACTTATTTAGTTGGATTTTAACATTTCAAGGTTTTGATAATAGCGCATCAGATCGCGCGCCTTCGCAGCGTCTTCAAAGCGCATTTCTTTCGATGCTTTTCGCATTTCGGCTTCATAATGTTTGATTTTTGACTCAAGATTGGATAAATCGGGCAATTCCATTTTCTGCACTTGCGGAGGAGGCTCTTCTGCTAAACCAAAAATCTCCTCGAGTGACTTTCCTTGATCTCGTTTGGCTGTGCGTGGGATAATCCCATGCTTTTCATTGTATTCTTGCTGACTTGCACGTCGTTTTTGCGTGATGGCCATTGTGTTTTGGATAGCGGAAGTCTCTTTATCTGCGTAGAGAATCACACGACCAGAGACATTTCTGGCCGCCCTTCCGCACGTCTGAATGAGCGATGTTTCAGAGCGGAGGAAACCCTCTTTATCAGCATCGAGAATGACCACAAGCGAAACTTCAGGAAGATCTAGACCCTCACGAAGGAGGTTGATTCCGACAAGGACATCAAATTCTCCCGCTCTTAAAGCTTTGAGAATATGCAATCGTTCAAGTGTGTCGATTTCTGAATGGAGATATTTTGCTTTAACCCCAATTTCATTGAGATATTTAGAGAGATCTTCTGAGAGCTTTTTTGTGAGAGTTGTGACAAGAACACGTCCCCCTTTTTCTGTTTCAATCCGAATTTCTTCAAGGCAATCATCCACTTGTCCCGAGGCGGGCCTTTTTTCAATCTTTGGATCGAGGAGTCCGGTCGGCCGAATGATTTGCTCAACGATTTCCCCTTTGGATTCTTCCATTTCCCATCTCGAGGGGGTCGCTGAGACGTAGATCACTTGTTGAAACTTTCGATAGGTTTCTTCAAATTTTAAAGGTCGATTATCAAATGCAGAGGGAAGTCTGAAACCAAATTCAACTAAAGCCTCTTTGCGTGCCCGATCGCCATTGTACATTGCATGCAATTGAGGAATTGTCTGATGGGACTCATCAATGAAGAAGAGAAAATCTTCGGGAAAATAATCGATGAGACACGGGGGTGGATCGCCTGGACTTCTCCTGCTAAAGTGACGAGAGTAATTTTCGATACCCTTGCAAAAACCAATTTCCCGAATCATCTCAAGATCGTAATTGGTCCTTTCTCGAATCCGCTGCGCTTCAATCAGACGATTGTTTTGTTCAAAGAAAGCAATTCGGCTCAAGAGTTCTTTTCGAATCGTCACAACTGCATCTTGACGCACATTTTCTGGTGTTACGTGGTGGGAACCTGGATAAATTGTGATTTTTTCTAATCTTTTGCGCACTTTTCCGGTGAGTGGTTCAATTTCACTCAAACGCTCGACGAGATCTCCAAAAAACTCTACTCGATAAGCGATGTTATCTTCATAGGCTGGAACAATTTCCAGAACATCGCCTCTTGCTCGAAACGTTGCACGCGCTAGCTCATAATCATTGCGTGTATAATGAAGTTCTACAAGATGGAGTAAAATATTATCTCTTCGCGCCTGTTGGTTCATCGTGAGTGTTAAAAGCATTTGGCTATAGTATTCTGGAGTCCCTAAGCCATAGATACAAGAGATGGAAGAGACAACGAGAACATCCTGTCGTTCAATCAGTGAGCGCGTTGCGCTAAGGCGCATTTTTTCGATTCGATCGTTGATTGCGAGATCTTTTTCAATATAGGTATCTGTTCGTGCAATATAGGCTTCTGGTTGATAATAATCGTAATAGGAGACAAAATACTCAACCGCGTTATCTGGAAAAAAAGACTTAAATTCTTGAAATAGCTGCGCAGCCAACGTCTTATTATGAGCCAGAACCAGCGTCGGCTTTTGAACCGAGGCAATGACGTTGGCCATTGTGAATGTTTTGCCCGACCCTGTAATTCCGAGTAGAACCTGCCCTTTTTTCCCTTTTTTGATGCCAGATACGAGCCGGTCTATCGCTTGGGGCTGATCACCGGATGGCAAGAGCTCTGATTTTAGTTTAAACAAGAGGTCTCTTTTGTTCTTGGCGAATTTCTGCATTCAATCGACCAAGTTCATAACCATTGTAGTCGACAAATTTAAAAAACCTTTCAAATTGAGGAACGGCTTGGCTTACTTGATGTGCCATTTCCTGTGCAATCAAGCGATAACTTGTATGACCTGCCGCTTGTGAGCGAAGTTCGCAGAGCCACTGCAAAGCGCGCAAATTGATATGAAAATACCAACGAACATTATAGGCCATTGGTACAACGTATTGTGCCTCTTCTGGTAGCTCTTTTGCAATGAGATCGTATACATCTTTTGATCTTTCCAATGCCCCAATATAGATCTCTTCCATTTCGGTACCGACAATTTCAGGAGGGACGTAGTAGCCTAAATTACAAGTTAAAAGCTGTCTTTCTTGGGTCAACATGCGATGGCGATGCAAATCGCGATACACCCCAAAATCGGCCACAATTTCAAAAGTAAAAAAGGCTGTTTCTAATGCTCTTGGCGATTTGTGTCTCCGATTTTCGCGTCGTTCACACGCCGCATCTAAAATCTGTCCAATCTCTTCCTCTGATAAATTTTTACAATGATTATAGAGAGAAGATAAATCCCCATTCGAATGGGCAAACAGAAGATGGCTAGCCACTTTCGTTACCCCATCTTTGTCCCAATCAACGAGTCGGACTCCTGGCTTTGCAATCGTTTCATATACAATGCTCATTTTAGAAATCTCTTTTTGCATCAATTCCGCAAATTTTGCATAGGATTGGCTATGTTTGTGTGCAGGATCTGCTCTTCGAATGAAAGAAGGGATCACTTTGGCGAGCTCTTGATACGATTTTTTCCCAATCTCTTGCATTTCTGCAAGAGAATGGCAATTGAGTTTTTGCAATAGTGTTTCAAAAAATCTCCCATTTCCAAACACACCCATATTGGTAAATGTGCTTGCAGGGAGAAGTCCTCGCAAGCAGTCCAAAACTTTAGCGCGCAGAGCTGCAGTATATGCGTTTTTTGAAATCGCCGGATCGTGAGGAAAACCCTTCTCAATATGTGCAGTCAGAGGGGGGATCAATTTTCCATAAACCTCAAAGAGGTGGGTACATGTCTCTAAATATAAATCTCGATATGCAGAGGTCATTAAAACAGGTTCTTTATAGAAAAGATACTCTCCATCTACTTTCTGATCGAAATAGATATAGCGGGTTGATTTTTCAAGCGGTGAGCCTCCAAGCCTGCAATCTTCGATGGCTTTTGCACCCAACATGGAAATATTTTCTAGCGCAAGATGGGCGCCGCCTAATTCTCCAATGGAATCATCTCCGTAGCCATCCAAAATTCGGTCATAAAAAGCTTGCGCTTTTTGGATACCGACCGTTTGCGCCTCCATTTCACAACCTGTAATCGAAGCAAATTCAGTATCCTGATTCAAAATAAATTCTTTTAAAAGAAGAGAGCGAAGTCCCAGCGTCGATCGAGAATAGCGGGAAAAAAGGGCCCCCTTAATCACTTCTGGAAGATTTTTCAAGGCGAAAATTGGCCCTGTAGTATTGGTCACAAAACGCTCAAGCGTTTGCATCTGCTGATCAGTGAATTGTTCCATAGCACTAGATTGCCTTACACTCCCAAAATGATCAAGAGTTTATCATTCAGAGCCATTCTCGATGTGCCTCTTCGACGATTCTACCTCCATTTTCGCAAAGCCATATAACTTAGTAATGTATTAGCTTTGCGAAAATGGGGTAAATTCGTTCGAAAATATCCCAAATCTCCTCGAGGAATTCACATCGAGAATGGCTCATGGAATTAATACCAAAGCGTCCAGCTTGTGTAGGGCAAATGGCAATTATGGACGGATGCAAAATTTAATTTTAAAAATTATACCAAATATTTGAGAAATGTGTTAGCTATTTTTAATATGAAAAGAATGCTACATATCATTGCGTCTCCGCGAGAAGACGAATCACGAACATTGCAAGTCAGCGATGTTTTTTTAGAGAATTTTAAGAAAAAACATCTCGACTGGGCGATTGATGAGCTCAATTTGTTTAAAGAATCGATCCCTTCTTTATCGCAAAAGAGCGTGAGTGGCAAATATGTTTTATTAGGAGGGAAAGATCTTTATGGCAGTTTAAAGGATACTTGGGCCGAAATTTTGCAACATATTGATCGTTTTAAGACGGCCGATTTCTTTTTGATTAGTACGCCGATGTGGAACTTTAGTATTCCATATCCTCTCAAACACTATATTGATGTGATTGTCCAGCCGAAATATTTGTTCCGTTATAAAGAAAATGGGGAAGTGGAAGGACTTGTCAAAGATAAAAAAATGGTTGTGATCATTTCGAGGGGCGGACAATACGACAATAATCCAAAAATAAATTTCCAAGATCCTTATCTTCGTGCGATTTTTAATTTTGTCGGGATACAAGATATTGAATTTATCATCGCGGAACCGATGGATATGAATCCAGAGTTGAAACAACAAAGGCTGGAAGAGGCAAAGAAAAGATGCCAAGAGATGTCCCTGTAGGGAATGGAAACGTCCTTGTCGCTTACGATTTGCAAGGATTTGTAAGAGAGTTTCATTTTCCCCATGTCGGCGAAGAGAATCATACGCTGGGTCAACCTTTTCGTGTAGGTGTCTGGGTCGATGGTCAGTTCACTTGGGCCCATTTTAGTCACAGAAAATATGTAGAAGAGACTTTAGTAACAGAGTTGATTTTTACTGCGTTTGATCTGAAAATTCAGTTTAATGACATAGTTGATTATGAAGAAAATATCTATTTGCGAAAAATCACGCTTGAAAATTTAAGTGGAAAAGAAAAAGATGTGCGCCTCTTTTTGGCGCACGATTTTTCAATCTTCGGAAATGCAATTGGAGATACTGCCGCTTTTTTTCCTGAAAATAGAACCTTGTTTCATTACAAAGGGGACCGCTATTTTTTGATCAATATTTATGCAAATCATATGTTCGGAGTCGATATTTATGCGACAGGTGATAAGAACGTATGGAAAGATGCGGAAGACGGCATTTTAAGCAATAATCCCATTGCGCAAGGAGCTGTCGGTTCTGTCCTTGCAATTCCATATCAGTTGCCAAAATCTGGAAAAGAGATCTGCTATTATTGGATTACTGCTGCCAAAACCTGGGATGAAGCAAAACTTCTCAATGAAATTGTGAAAAAAAAGACACCAGAATTTTTTTATACAAGAACATTTGATTTCTGGAAGTTATGGATGAATAAGCAGGGGTGTAAGAAAGCTCAATTATCTAACCCGCTTCGTGCTTTTTATCGAAGAAGTTTAGCGATTTGCAAAACGCAAATTAATTCGTTTGGCAGCATCATTGCATCCAACGATTCCGATGCGATCCATTTTAATCAAGATACCTATAGTTACATGTGGCCAAGAGATGCCGCATTCGTTGCAAATGCTTTTGATTTAGCAGGCTACGAAATGCACAAGTTCTATAAGTTCTGCGCGGAAATTGTAGAAAAGGAGGGGTATTTTCTCCATAAATATACACCGACCGGCTCGCTTGCAAGTTCATGGCTCCCTTGGGTGAAAAAAAGAAAAGCGCAACTTCCGATCCAAGAAGATGAGACGGCCCTTGTCATTTGGGCTCTTTGGAATCACTATGAAATTTACAAAGATTTAGAGTTCATTCGCACACTCTATACGAAGCTGATCAAAAAATGTGCGAGCTTCATGATGAATTACAGGGACTCTAGAGGCCTCCCTTTGCCGAGTTACGATTTGTGGGAGGAGCGAGAGGGGGTTCTAACCTTCACAGTATCATGCGTCTTTGCAGGGCTTGTGGCTTCCGCCAATTTTACAGAGCTATTTGGTGAAAAAGATTTAGCGGAGGAATATAGAGCTGGCGCAAAACAGATGCGTGAGGCGATGGACAAATACCTATATTTGCCAGATAAAAAGCGGTTTGCCCGAATGGTGAATTTTAACAATGAAACGGTAGAGGTCGACGACACACTAGATAGCAGTACCTATGCGACATTCGCACTTGGCGCCTATGATGCGCGCGATGAAAAGGTGAGAAATACGATGGAGCAGGTCATCAAAGAATTGGCAAGTGGTGGCGGCATTGCCCGATATAAATCAGATACGTACTATCGACAAACAAGTGACAATGGAAACCCTTGGTTTGTTTGCACACTTTGGGTCGCTCAGTACTACATTGCAATTGGAGAAATTGAAAAAGCAAAAGACATCCTTGAATGGGTGAGCAAGCATGCCCTTCCAAGTGGGGTTTTAGCTGAGCAAATCAATGCAAATTCAGGAGAACCCCTTTCCGTTTCCCCGCTTACCTGGAGTCACGGCGCTTTCATTGCGACATTTGAGCAACTTTGTCGTAAATGAGGATATAGCCCTCTTTTGCAGCTTCTAACATCGTTTTCTGATCAATTGGAGTAATTGTGGCATCATCTGCTTTAAAAAAAGAATCGCCCTTTCTTACACAGGCTGTATAGTGTCCGCGATGTATAGAAGAACTTCCGTGATGAGAAATGACAGATCGTAGGCGATAGGTCGCCGTTTCTCCGTTTTGACAATATTCTTTTGGCATCACAAATGTTTCTGGAACATCAGATAGTTTTCCAGATAAACGAGTTCCTTCGCGGAATTTTTTAATTTGAATTGTTAATTCAGAGGGCGCTGCGCTCAAAATTTCCCGTTTTGAAAGTACCAGGACGTTTCTGTTAACATATTGTTGATCAGAGGTTTGTACGAGTCGAGGTAAATGAGACTTTTCACTTCTGACATCGATATCAGAGAAATAATTTTTCAAAAGATTAAGTAAAGTTTGTCCCGGCTTAATTTGAGAAGTAGAAGTGTCTTCGTCAACTGCTAAAGGAATCATTCTTACATAGTTGCGCGCATCAGGTTCTCTTTCACTATCTTCGATAATGGATTCACCTTCTCTTAGGTCAAAATTTTTAATCTCATGATAATAAACAGAAGGGGTAGGCTGGAATTTGGCGAACCATGAGAGAAGCTCTTCCGCATCTTCTTGGCTGCCATTATACTGGTTATGTTTTCGCAAAAGATTACAAATCCCAGTGAGATCGAAAGTCTTGGTTTTTGCATTTTTAAACAATTGAATCCATTCGAGAATCGATGCAATTGTATCTTTTTCATTTGCGTTAGCATTTTTTAATTTTTCTTCAAAGGCAGCTTCTTGAAAGAGCATAGATGCTTGAATGACACTTGCAATAAAACAGGTATTTCCCATATTTGGAAGACCTTTTTGTACAGTCAAGTCGGCTCTTTTGAATATGCTATCGCAAACAGCTTTTTGGTAGACGTTTGTGATATCCTCGGATTGTTCTGAAGGAACAATCGAAACTGTTGGCATTGAATACGTGTTGCTTGTTTGAGTTACCGGTATCCTTTCCATTGCCATTAAGCTTGTGCTTGACGGCTCTCTTTCCATTGTTATTGAGGTTGTGCTCGACGGCGCTCTTTCCATTCTCATTTTGGGATATTTTATGATGGATGGCCGATTGACAATCGACAAACTTTTCAATAAAACTTTGGATAGGCTATTCATATGGACCCTTTTTTGCCGAACAGTTTAACTCGTCTTATGTCATTTTTTGAAAGGCAGATCCGAAGGAGGCGTCCGATGATTTTATTATTTTTTTGCGAGTTAATAGCTGCAACGTCCCTATTGACGAGCAAAAAAATAATAAAAGCGCGGACGCTCTCACCTGAGATGCCATCAGAAAATGACATAAGTCGAGTTTAACACTTTTGTCTATTTAATGGTTGATTTTTTATTGCATTCAAAACTATGATACTACCATGCTAAATAGAAATCTGAACTTTCAAAATAAATTTCATTTTACATCCCTTGGCTGCGCCCGGAATCTTGTCGATAGCGAGGTGATGATTGGGATCCTTTTGAAAGCAGGGTATGAGGCCACGCCTCGACTTGAAGAGGCAGACTATCTCGTAGTCAATACATGCGGCTTTCTCGAATCATCCCGGCAAGAGGGGGTAGAGACCATTGCAGATCTGTTTAAGAATAAAAAAGGAGATGCAAAGGTCATTGTTGCTGGCTGCATGGTTCAAAAGCATGGCGGGGAGCTCAAAGAAAAATTTCCTGAAATTCACTATCTTTTAGGAAGCGGCGATGTAGAAAAAATTTTATTGGCAGTTCAGTCGGGCGAAGCTGGCAATGCAGTCACAAATGCACGAAGCTATCTTGAATGGGGAGAGATCCCAAGAACTCTGACTACCCCTAAAAATTATGCTTACCTAAAGATTGCCGAAGGATGTAAAAAACGGTGCGCTTTTTGCATTATTCCGACCATTAAAGGGCCCCTCAAAAGCAAAACGGAAGCTCAAGTTTTAAAAGAATTCAATGCACTTCTTTCGCAAGGGGTTTTCGAGATCATTTTAATTGCCCAAGACCTTGGCGATTTTGGGAAAGATCGATTGGAGAAAGGGGCACTTGCCAAGCTCATTCGCTCAATTTTAGAGATCAAACAAGATTTTTGGCTTCGCCTACTCTATCTTTACCCCGATGAGATTGATGATGAGCTCATTGAGGTGATCAAGAGCGATCCTCGAGTTTGCCCCTATCTTGATATGCCTATTCAGCACATCAATGATACCATGTTGAAGGCAATGCATAGAAAAACTACAAAAAAGCAGATCATCGGAATCATTGAAAAAATCAGACGCGAAATCCCCAACATCTCTATCCGTACATCACTTATGGTTGGTTTTCCAGGTGAGACAGAAGAACAGTTTGAAGAGCTACTCGAATTTGTGAAAAAACATCCTCTCGACAATATTGGTGTCTTTAAATTTTCTCTAGAAAAAGAGGCTTATGCAGCAAAACTTCCAGACCAAATCTCTGAAGAGGTCAAACAAGATCGTTTTGATCGGTTAAAAAGAGCGCAACTCAAAGTTGTTCGCAAACGGACAAAATCGTGGATTGGGCGGAAAGTGATGGCAGTTGTGGAAGGATTCCATCCTGATTCACCGATGTTACTTCGGGCACGTTTCAGTGGCCAATGTCCTGACATCGACGGTCAAATCATCATTAACGATGGACGAAACGTGACGGCCTTCGGCAAAGTTTACGAAGTCGAAATTACAGACGCTACCGATTACGATCTTATTGGCACAGTACTTGAGCCCAAAGAATGCAAGAAACCACGTCTCGCATTGATCTAAAGATAGGGAAAGAAAAACCCATTCTGCAAAGGCATCACTGGATTTATTCCGGAGCCATTGCCTCTCTACAGCGATCAGGAAGCATTGCATCTGTCTTTTCCTCAAACGGCGTGCAATTAGGCCTTGCACTTTTAAACACCCCCGGCCAATCGATTGCTGCCCATATGATCGCTTTTGGCGATGAGAGCTTAGAAGGAGCGCTCAAAAATCGTCTCCAATCGGCCTTTCGCATGCGTGAAAAGTGGTTTGATCCCTCAAAAACAAATGCCTATCGTCTGATCAATGCAGAAGGGGATGGGATTCCAGGAGTCATCATTGATTCCTATGCAGAAGTTCTTGTTCTTCAGATTTCCCATCCAGGTATCGAAAAAATAAAAGATTTGCTCATATCGCTATGCATTGAAATATGCCATCCTCGCGCAATCATTGAAAAATCGACCTCAAAATTGCGAGAAAAAGGGGGGATGCAGGAAAGTAGAGGACATCTCTATGGAGAAGAGATTTCCGAAATTGAAATTTTAGAAAATGGAATTCGATATGCTGTCGATTTTCAGGAAGGGCAAAAAACAGGATTTTTTCTAGACCAAAGAGAATCTCGCTCTCTCATTGCAAGCCTATCGAAAAATCGGAGAGTTCTCAATTGCTTTGCCTATACAGGAGGCTTTTCGATCGCAGCACTTTTCGGCGGTGCAACACATGTTACAAGCGTCGAAATTAGCAAAAAATGTCAGCACCATCTTGAAAAGAATCTCAATATTAACAATCTCAATGGCTCGCATTCTTTTGTATGCAGCGATGTCTTCGAATATTTGAAAACATCAGATTGGGATTACGACATTGTGATTCTCGATCCACCTGCCTTTGCAAAGAAGAAGGGGGACATTCCCCAAGCGTTCAAAGCGTATAAAGAGATGAACCAATATGCAATGAGCAAAATGGCTCCTAATAGCCTACTTCTCGCATGCACTTGTTCCTACCACGTAGATGAGGCGCTCTTTCGCAATCTCTTATTTCGAGCAAGTTTAGACGCCAAACGTCAAGTTCGAATCATCAGTTCACATCGACAAGCAATCGACCATCCTATCTCTATCTTTCATCCAGAAAGTGCATACCTCAAAAGCTTTCTGCTAGCTCTTGCTTAAATTTTTACCACCCGCTCGGAAACCTCGCTAGAGAACACAGAGTTCACAGAGAAGAAATCCGAGCGGACGATTACTTTAGAAACTCCACTCTGTGCCGAGTGTAATTTCATGAGATTGATAACCAGAGCCAAATTCGGCTTTGTAGCCAAGGGTTGCAGAAGGAAAGCAAGAGCTCTTTGGTTCAAAGACAAAGACAAGTCCTGCTGATCCTAAATTTTCAGCATGTGTAAATGTCTCAAGAATTAAGTCGCCAGGAGATAATGCTGCGTCAACTAAAAAGCCTCTTACATTTCCGATTGAATATGGTTTTCTATAAACATAGCTTAAGTTTTCTTCGATGATCAGATTCCCATAACAGAAACCAAATCTTTCATAAAAACGGAGCCCTGTTTCTAGGCGGAGAAGAGATGCATGCAATTTTTGCTGCGCAAAGCGGAATGGATTGTTGCCAAATTCCTGTAGAGAATCTTGCCAGCTATGAACCCAGTCGGCCATACCAAATGGCTCGATTGTATAGTCACAAAGATCGAAATCATACCCGAACTCAAGGTGCGGATCAAATTGTTGACCTGTTGCATAGGAATGGACATGGAAATCAAACGAGGTTATGTGAATGTCGCGGAAATTGTTTGTTTGGAAAAGGCCATACCAGAGCGATGCATTCACAAAGAAATTACATCTCTCCCACATACTATACAAAGAGATATACTCTTGATTGATCTTATTGTGTCCTTGATCGTGATTTTGATGTACATGTGTATACAAATAGCCGATCGTACCACCAATTCGACCATATTGTGTTAAGGCTCTATCATATCCTAAAATGAATCCAACGCTCCAAGGATGGAAGCGTGGCGTCTGATCTTGTTCTTTTTTGTATGCATCAAAGCCGATAATGTCTCCCCAAACTGTATTCACAGGACAAGGATCTCTTGCAAATGAGCAACAATCTTCTTGAGGATCAAGAGCAACAGAGCGGTGAAATTGCCTTGCATCACATGCTCTCTGAGTGATTGTCTGTTGAATTGCAAAGAAACTATTACTCAATGCATATAGAGAAGTGGCATTGCGTGTAGGAGCGACGCTCTCAAGCGCAGCTGCCAATGTTCCATCAAATACTGATGGCATAAAATAGGCAGCTGTACTAGAACCATTCGCATTGAGATAATTTGCAAGTCTTAAATTATTGCCTGTCAATCCATTTGTTGGAATTGCATTTAAAAGGGGAATGAGTCCGTCAATAGAGATACTATAGATGGTTCCTCCAAAAATTGTGCCAGGTAAAGCTAATTTTGTTACCTGTGGTGAGGCATTCAATCCAGTAAGTAGCCATACAGCAACGTCTAAATTCCCATCTTGACCTCCCAAAAGACCTGTAGTTCCTAAAGATTGAATCGCGACGGTATTAATACTAGCAAGCGGAAAATCAACAACAGGGTTTCCAATTTGAGTAGCTATTAGACTTGTAGTATCAATAACATATGCAAATCCATTGTTTAAATCGGTTCCTCCAATCAGACCTCTATTCCCGGAAGCATCAATTGCAACATAGGGTATTGCAACATCTAAAGTTGAGATTCCAGTCACTTGCAATGCATTCAGATTTGGAAAATTATGTAAAACGTATGCCACAGCTTGAAAGGAAGGATCTCTTCCTCCAAGGAGTGCTATCGTTCCATCAGCACTATTAATTGCTACACTTGAAATATCTTTTGGTGTTGTAGAAGGAAATTTGACTGCACTCACTATCGGCGTCTTTTGTAAATCCGTGATGACCAAAGCTGGATTTGTTGGAGTAATAATAGCAATACCCAATCCAATTAATCCATTTTTGCCAAAAGGATCAATTGCAACACTTTCTAATTGAATTTGCGCTGGGTTAGAAATAGCATTGATAGGAATTACAGTAGCAGTGGAGGTTGACACATCAACATTCAACACATGAAGAATATTAAGATTATCAATTCCTCCCATTAAGCCCCAGTCACCTGCGCTATCTATAGCTACGTTAGTTATCGTACCAATAAATGTTGTAGAAGAAATACTCGTTAAAGAATTATCTGATAACAAAATTTTATAAGCACTAGAAATACCGGCAATCTGTCCACCAACAAGTCCTGTTGTTCCGCCGCTTAGATTAATGTCGACGCTGTCAATAGAGCCGTTATTGGGCAACCCAGTTATAGCAGTTCCATTATTGCCTAATGTAGAAAATAAAATGGGAGCATTTGAAAAATCATTTCCACCTAAAAGTCCATGCGTTCCTGAGCTATCAATAGAGACATTTACAATTTCTCCAGAAACTGAATTCGTTCCACTGATTTGAGTGAAAGTAGGATTTGATAGGTTGCTTAGATCTAATGTATAGGCGTAAAGATTATCATTTCCGTCATAGCCACCTATAATTCCTACAGAAGGTGGGGGTGGAGGCGTAGGTCCTGGTGGAGGCGGAGGCGTTGGTCCTGGTGGGGGTGGAGGCGTTGGACCTGGAGGAGGTGGGACTGGTGGAATTGGGCCCGGGGCAGGTGTAGGAGCTACTGCTACATCATGCTTAGTAATTAGGTAATCTGCATCACTACAAGCATTAAAAAAACCACAAACTGCTACGAAAAGAGAAATTTTTGAAAGAACGCGCATTCGAATCACCTTATTTTCATAAAAAGAATATACGATTAAACGACAACGTCAAGTTTTTTTTTGAGATTGTGATCCAGCTGATATGTTTGAGGAGTAATTGGTTCTGGACGGATTTTTAAATACTTCCAGTAGGTACCATCATCGCCTTCATAGCTAATGAGTAATTGCTCTCCGGGACGAATGGTCTTGTTAGATAAATAGATCACTTCAATTGGAGAGGGGAGAAGACCGAAGGGGTTTTTCGGAATTTTAAATAGATAGGCCACTAGATTTGGCTTATCAGAGTGGTTGATAAAGCGGATAAAATTACCCGCTTTTTCTGCATCGATATCCAAAGAATAAAGACGTCTTGGGTGGTAGCTTCTTTGGGGATCAAAAAGCTTTTGTTGAACTTTTGTGAGGCGAATGTCGTAAATGGGTGCAAAGGAATAGACAGAATCTCCAGGATTACTTTGAGGAAATAGAGTCACTAGCCCTGAGTACGATCCAATGATTCGCCCTTTAGGGATGGGTTTGGCAGTGGGATGCAGGAAAATCCCATAACCTAGTTTGTTTGGAAGCTTTTTACAGACAAGATTTTGTGGCAATCCATTTTTCTCAATCTCAACACAGGCCTGCTTTAGCTCTTTCATCTGTTTTTGATTTGCTTTTATGACATCAAGTTTCTGTTTCCGAATTTCGCGCTCAATGAGATCGAACATGGCGTGAGGTATGATGGGGCGAGGCAGGCTGAATTTCTTACGGAACGTCTGATAATACATGTTATGTTTATATAATATTGGTTGATCTGTTATGGATCCTACCACAACATCACTCTTTTACCAAAGAGTCAAGGCTGAATCGTTGGTCCGGATGTGCAAGCGAGCAAATTGCATAAAGAGGTCGAGAGTCAATTTTTTCAAATATAGAATAGTTTGCAGACGAAAGCCGAATCCCTGAATGACAGTGTGGATGAGTTTCTAAAAAACGATGAAGACTTTTTAAACTTCTCCCATCTTTGCTCTTTGCTTCAAGGGGAACAATGCGATTTTGAAACGGATAGAGATAATCCACTTCTGCTTGAGACCCTGCTTTATCAATTTTCCAAAAATAGAGATCGGTTTTTGCAAAGACAGCAGAATAACAAAGAAGCTCTTGTCCAACGAATGTCTCTACAATATTTCCCTTTGCTGCAATGGTTTCACGACTATTCAAAAGCCAGGAAGAGATATCAGCTCCCAAAATGATTTGACATAATGCGACATCCAGAAAAAGGATCTTAAACCATTCAAAATTTGATTCCGAGCCCAAAGGCAAAGCGTTGCCTGCGCTATGATGAACTCTGTGGAAGATGTTTGCGCGGCAGAGCAAATCAAGACATGGAGCTAGTTCCCGTTTTTGATATTGTCCATGGATCAAACTATATTTAAATTGGCAACCTATGAAACGTGGAATTTGGTTAAACAAAACATCAAGATATTTGATTTGATACCTTTTTGCATATTTGTCAAAATCTTGTTTATAAGTATCTGCTAGCCTATTTAGTACTTTTTGAACTTCTAGAACATCTTGAGTTTTGACCCACAAAGAAACTGCTTCAGGCAATCCACCAATCGTTAAATATTGCCCAATTAAGTCGAGTAAAAGATCATGGATTGCCTCAGACATTGGCGTCCCTGCATCATTTTTAAGAATTGAACTCGCCGCGATAGAATATCCTGTAGCAACTAAGAATTCAATAAACGATAAAGGATACATGTATAGACTTGTTACCCTCCCGACAGGGATCCCCACTTTTTCAATAGCAAAATCTAAGAGCGATCCTGCCGCAATGAGATGTAATTTTGGCAAGTTTTCATAAAAATAACGCAATGATGTGAGCGCATCCGGACATTCTTGAATTTCATCAAAAAAAAGAAGAGTCTCCCCTATCTCGATTGGTTGTTTAAAAAGTGCCTTCAGTTCAGATATAATTCTTAAAGGATCTAAATTCTTTGAGAAGATGGTTTTGACCTCTTTTGACTTTTCAAAGTTCACCTCGACAATATTCGCAAATTTTTTCCCGAAATTGCGCACTGAAAAAGTTTTCCCTATTTGTCGCGCTCCTCGAATGATTAAAGGTTTGCGAAAAGGATCCTCTTTCCAACGCTCTAAATGCCAATCTATAAGTCTTTTCATAATGTTTTTGCATGTTTGATTTTAAGGCCAATTTTAATGAATCAATGTATATTCGTCTATATTCGAACTAAATAACTCATTTAGAGTCATTTAGAGTCTCATATTTAAAAAAATAATTGTGAATTATTACTATTCGTGATTTTTAGCATGTCGTAAATTAATGGGTATTTTTGACGAAAAATGCTTAAAAACAGGGGAAAACTCCAGATCGCTTGAATCTCTTGTAATCCGCTCTTGCAATTCATAAAATTGTACAAAGTCGAAGACATATATTCATTGACAGTCTATAATTTTTTTGATTACACATAAGAAGATTATGAGAATTATCCATTCGATGGGCCACGTTGTTGGCGGAACATTATTGATTGCTGGTACAACAATTGGCGTAGGAATGCTTGCGCTTCCTGTCGCAACCGGAGCCGCTGGCTTTATCCCTTCTGCACTCACCTATTTCATTTGCTGGCTATTCATGCTTTGCACAGGCCTCCTTTTAGTGGAAGTTTGTTTGTGGATGCCGAAAGATACAAGTTTTATTTCTATGGCCA
>DAIDIM010000190.1 GCA_027459365.1 Chlamydiota bacterium | reverse complement strand
ATCTCCGGTGAGAGCGTCCGCGCTTTTATTATTTTTTTACTCGTCAATAGGGACGTTGCTGCTATTAACTCGCAAAAAAATAATAAAATCATCGGACGCCTCCCTCGGATCTGCCTTTCAAAAAATGACATAAGTCGAGCTTAAAGGAGTTCATTTTTTATTTCTTACTTTGAAGCAAAACAATGCAAATGAGGCAAAAAACAGCAGAATTTTATATTTTATTTGCCTCATTCGCCTCATTTGAGGCATAATGAGGTTTAATGAGGAGAAATGATGAGCGTATCTCGTTATCCAGAATCAGAGTCGGTTTTGTTGGAATTTAAAAGAGAAGTTCCTAAAAATGAACAGATTGTCAAAACAATCATCGGTTTTTGCAACCAAAAGGGAGGCAAACTGATACTCGGGATCGATGATGCCCGGACGATAGTTGGCCTTCCTGAAGATCAAATCAATCAGCTTCTTGAAACGCTGGATCATTCGATTTATGAGGCCTGTTACCCTCCCATTATTCCTTTAATATCCACTCAGGTGTTCGGAGATAAGACCGTGTTAATTATTGCCGTATCATCGGGAATGAATAAGCCTTATTTTAGAAAGTCTGAAGGGATAGAGAAAGGGACCTATATTCGTGTAGGACGGAGCACTGTACATGCAACTCCCTCTATGATTGAAGAGCTCAAATGGCAATCGCATAGAATAGATTTTGAAACGCTTCCGGTGTATAACGGATCACTTGATGCTCTGGACAATCAATTGATCCAAAATTTTCTTGACAATAGAAAGAATCAGGCCTCTGCAAAAGTGACACAGGACGTCATGCGTTCCTATTCTTTAGTTGTTGAGGAACATTCTAAGCTCTTTCCTACTTATGCGGGTCTATTGAATTTTGGGAAAAAACCCCAATTTTTTCTTTCAGAAGCCATGATCATTGTGAGTCATTTTCGAGGCATCGAAGGGAGGGATGCGATTGCAACAATTGATTGTGAAGGAACTCTCTTAAATCAATTCCACCAGGCACATCACTTTGTTCTCAGTCGCCTTTCAAAAGCATTTTCAATTGCTGGGGTTATCAGAGATGAAAAGTTAGAAATACCTGAAATTGCATTTAGAGAGGCATTGATCAATTTACTGATTCATCGAAATTATCATATCAAGGCTCCCTCCAAAATTTCTATCTACGATGATCGTTTGGAGTTATTTAGCCCGGGCGGTTTTTCGGGCCCCATCGAACAAGATCAACTATTAATGGGGCTGACATACCTGCGTAATCCGGCGATATGCAAGATTTTTCGAGAAAGGGGTCTGGTAGAAAAAATGGGAACTGGATTTATTAATATCTTTAAAAGTTATGAATCTTGGGGTCTTGAAAAACCACAAATTATTGAAGGGGCAAATTTTGTAAAATGCATCTTGCCAAGAGGCTTATCACAGGTAAGTCTGGGAAAGAATCAATCAGAAGATGATATTTTATCTCTATTCTATTTGCAAAATGAAATCACCTCGCAAGACGTAGTCAACAAATTTTCTATTTCTCGCGCAACGGCACAAAGATGGCTTAATTCTCTCATTGAAAAGCAAGTGATTGAACGGATTGGAAGGACTCGAAATTTAAGATACCGCCGAATCGTAAAAAGTTAGGCTCTTCGCCATTTCTAGAATTGTTATAGTCTCGAGCGGGGAGGATAACGAGTGCAATTATTTACTTTTGACCGATTAAGAGCTTTAATTTTTACGTTTCCTTTAAAGATATGTTTATTCATAATCTATGAATTATTATTAGGCACGGGATACTTTTCAAGTATTTTACCCGTCACACGCTGTACTGTTTTCTGATGTAGACAAAAAAATGCCTCGTAGGAGTTCACTATGTGCTTGACGACTACAAATAGTTCATCCTGTTTTCGTGGGTCTTGCGTGTCAATGCAAAACAGCACAAGTTTAGCACTTTCGAATCCTTCATCTGTTGCACTGCAACAATTTGTGCAGATGCAAGCTGCAATTTTAGGGCCTCCAGTTGTCGCAGCCCTTTCGAATTGGACATGGTCGCATTTTCCGAGCACATTCGATGTCACTCAAAGACTGAACACGGTCCGCGTTGCAACCGCGAAGCTAAGTCGCGGCGTGATCGATGCAGTTGGTTCTGTTTTTTCCTATTTCACATCCAACGAAAAAGCAAAAGAGACTGCGACTGCATCTAGCAATACTCTAACTCCTAGCTGCGCCATGGGACTGCTTGCGCTCGGCACTGGTCAACCAATGGTACAATTGCTGGGAGCTGGTTTACTCACCGATTGCCTCAAGTTTCCTGGTGTAAAAGCAGATCAAGACAATACGACGTTTTTAACGACGG
>DAIDIM010000180.1 GCA_027459365.1 Chlamydiota bacterium | reverse complement strand
AGGCCCGGATCCAGATCGCCAGAACGGGTACTCATCGGTACTCCGGCGGTAGGTGTAAAACCCATGCTTGTATCAACCGATCTGCTTTCCTTTACGGCGGCAAGACTCGCTCCATTGCCAAGGTGGGCCAAAATTATTCGGCCGGAAGCCTCTTCAGGACCTGCCACACGGGTGAGTTCTCCCATTAAGAACTCATAGGACAGTCCGTGAAATCCGTATCGGCGGATTCCTTTCTCTGCAAAACGACGCGGGATTGGCAACGTTTTAGCCACGGGGGGCAAATCTTGGTGAAAGGCTGTGTCAAAACACGCTACTTGGGCCACGTTGGGAAATCGATGATGAAATGCCTCGATTAATTGTATTTCCCCCGGCGTATGCTCAGGATCGAAAGGGCTGATCTGATGCAGCCCATTGATGACTTCTGGGGTGATTTGTTCCGGCTTGCCATATTTCGTGCCCCCATGCACCACCCGATGTCCGATCGCTAGTAATGCATAGCGTTTGGAATGTTTTTCGATCCAATCCATCAGGATTTCTACCGCTGCTGGATGATCGGGGAGGTTCATCGGTTTAGAAAAGTTGTCTGCTGCGCTCAATCCCTTCATTCGGAAGGTTGACTCTGGCAGGCCAATCCTCTCAATCATCCCTTGGAGTATCCTTTGGAGAGAATCATCGGCCCGGAACAGAGCAAATTTAATGCTCGAGGAGCCTCCATTAATTGCAAGAATGTGCGGGCTCGTTGATTGCATGGAGGGATCTTCCATTGATTTTTACCTCATTTCCAAAGATGCCCAAGCAAACCGATTTAAAGCTATCAAATTTTCAATAAAAAATCGGGGTCAATATTGAATTAATATTAACCCCGATTTTTTATTGGAAATTTGATGCTTTAAATTCGGTTTTCTTAAGGTGTCTTTGGGGTGGAACGAGTATGTACTCGTTCCTCTCTAAAGATCGTGTTGTACTCTGAAATATTTCACCTTTAAAAAATCTAACAGGAAAAAATAGACAACCACACTTGCCAACAGTCCGAACGCAAGAGAAGCATGAAGCGGTGCCATAAATATTCCTTGAATTGCAAAGAAGGAAATAAAAGAAATATCTGCTAGAGAACTTGTGAGGAGCCAAAAGCTTGGCTTCGAATGCCAAAAATGACTTCTTTCTCGAATCAAATAGATTGTCGCCTGCCCTGTGAATACAAGGGTGAGAAAAATCAACGTCTGTAAATGCTTGATATCTAGAAAGAGGTTTCCTAAGAACAGAACGGAGAAAGAAAATCCTAGAATTAAAATAGCAAATAGTCCACCGATCCACATGAGTGTTTTAATGTCCCAATGATCGGGTTTTAGTGAATAAGAGACGCGATCAGTTGCAATAGACATGGTTATAAAATCATTGGCAAATAAGAAAATTACGATTAAGAATTGTGAAATAATAAAATTTTTCTCCATTAAGAGACCGATGCCAAGCAAAATAGAAATTTCCAAAGTTTTAATGATTTTATTCAGTGTATAGGTGAGCATCCGTTGGTAGATTCTACGACTTGTTTTGACTGCCTCTAAAATGTTATGAAGGCCCTCCGATGTGAGAACGAGACTTGCTGAAGCCTTTGCCACATCCGTTGCATTAGCAACAGCGATCCCTACTTCCGATTTTTTAAGTGCAGGCGCATCATTCACTCCATCTCCTGTCATTCCACAGATATGGCCATATTGTTGCAAGACTTCAATGATGTGAAATTTATCCACTGGAAATACGCCGGCTACTACATCTGCACTCAAAATATCTTGAATTTGTTCTCTAGAGATTACCCGATTTCCAATATTGGTTTTGGCTGCAATTGCACGAGCTGTCGATATCGAATCTCCAGTCAGCATAATGACGCGAATGCCAAGATTTTGAATTTCTTGAATGACTTGGGGAGAATCTTCCCTCAATGGATCTAAGATTTTGATCAATCCTGCAATCTCATTATCCACGGTGATACATAAAACTCTTGATCCGTCAGCACCTAAAAGCTCTACTTCTGGAGAAATTGGGTTCATTAAAGCGCTTGGAGCCCCTTTGCGTATCTGTATGGTTTTCTCCCCAACGCGGAGGGTGGCTCCTGAATATTTTTTTTCGAGATCAAAAGGGGAGTACTCTACTCTTTGCAGGGTTGTGGAAGTGTTGTTTACAGATTTTAAAATCGCAAGGTCGATAGGATCTTGGGTAGATTCTTCAGATGCAGATGCAGCAAAAGCAAGGACTTCTCGTTCTGAATAAGGAGGAAAACATCTAACGGCAGCAACCTCTGGAATGTTTTTTGTGATTGTTCCTGTTTTGTCTACACATAAAATTGTCATGGCCGCAGCTTCTTCAATTGCAGAGAGATGCGTCACCAAAACGCCTGATTTAACGAGCTCTAAGGAACCAAGAGCCGTTGCGAGAGTGAACATGGCTGGTAATGCAACAGGTACGGAGGCTACTAATAAAATCAATGAGAATGGAAGAAGTTCTAGTATAGGTATTTGAAATCGCAAAGAACAAATAAAAACAATTAAAATCAGTATTACATTAAATGTGACCAGATATCTGACGATTTGAAAGATCATCTTCTCCAAATGACCGGGGGCTTTAGCGGTGCGGACGATTTCAGCTGTTTTCCCATAATAGGAAGCAGGGCCTGTAGCGATTACTTCGGCAAAAGCCTCTCCTCGTACGACAGTGGATCCTGTATAGACAGTGTGACCTGTACCAGCCTCGATGGGAAGGGATTCTCCTGTAAGCACGGATTGATCAATTGAAATATTCCCTTTCGATAATTGAACATCGGCGGGAATGATATCTCCCGCACGGATGCACAAACAATCTCCCGGGACGAGTTCTTCGCTAGAAAGAAGTTTCCATTCTCCGTCTCGCAAGACGCGAGCCGTACATTCAAGACGCTTCTTTAAAGTACGAATTGCCTTTTTTG
>DAIDIM010000167.1 GCA_027459365.1 Chlamydiota bacterium | reverse complement strand
GCATCTCCGGAGAGGGCGTTCGTCCTTTTGTTATTTTTTTGCTCGCCAATAGGGTCGTTGCAGCTATTGACTCGCAAAAAAATAATAAAATCATCGAACGCCTCCATCGGATCTGCCCACCAAAAAATGTACAAAGTCGAGTTTAAGGCTTTCATGACTTCAATCGCGCTGATTCCCATTACAATGATTGTCATTTTGACAAGACAATATCTTAAGTAACTCATATCAAATTACTTAAAAATCTTTCCAGTGTCAATGGAAAGTTGATTCATAAACCTTCCACTGATGACAGGCCCATTCGAGAGCTTGTCTATTTGCTGACTGGATCCGTTGGTAAACACATTACGTTCAATTCACTTCGTAAAACATTGGGTCTGGGAAGCGCAACAACCACTAGCGAATATTGTGACTACCTTGAAGGTTGCTATTTGTGTTTTTTCATCAGCTGTTATGATCCTTCGCTGAAAAGGCAAATGATATTGCCGAAAAAAGTATATTTCATTGATCATGCACTCGCACGATTGATCGGGTTCCGAGCATCTGAAGATCGAGGGAGGTTGCTAGAAAATCTTGTCTTTATCGAATTAAAAAGACGTCAAGCTCAAATCTACTATCATAAGGGAGCGTTTGAATGCGATTTTGTAATTCGAGAAGGGACGCATATTCATTCAGCCATTCAAGTCTGTAGTGAAATGACAGATTCAATAACAAGAGAAAGAGAAATCAATGGGCTCATAGAAGCCATGCAGATGTATCATCTGAAAAAAGGGATGATTTTAACTGCATACGAAGAAGAAACCATGATTCATGATCAGGGAGAGATACAAGTTCTTCCCATCTGGAAATGGATGTTATCTGTAGTCAACCATCATTGCGATTGAGAGGAGAGTAATCACAAGCAGAGAACAGCCAAACATCTTCCTTGCCCACTTGACGTTATCTTCAATACGGAAGCCTTGAATTGCAAGATAAAGCCACCTAAAACTCAAGAGAATCGATAGAATCAAATATCCAATACCTGTATAGCCGAAAATGGTTAGAAGGGGCGCTACCACAAGAAATGCGATAGTGTAGACAAGCATGTGGACTTTTGTCGTATGAATTCCTTTCACGATGGGAAGAACTGGAATCGACGCTTTTGCATAATCATTTTGACGAAATATCGCAATGGCATAGAAGTGAGGCATTTGCCAAATCACTAGAATCACAAAAAGTATCCACGCACCTACATCGAGCCTTCCATTGACAGCACAGTAACCGACCACGGGAGGAACAGCACCAGCTAAACTGCCAATGAGGGTTCCATGAATGGAATAGTACTTTGAAAAACTATAAAGGAGGACATAGACAAAAAAACCAAAGAGGGCAATGGCGACTGCTAGAGTATTTGTATATGACAGAATCCAAATACCAAGCATAACAAGCACAACGGCGAAAAGAATCGCTTTGTATAAAGAAATACTGCCTGTCACTAAGGGGCGGTGTTTGGTTCTTTCCATTTTGCTATCGGCATGCCTGTCGATCGCATTATTGAAAACGCAAGATGAGGCAATGATGAGCGATAACCCGATTACGGTTGTAAGAAGAAGAGACAAGTCAAGAGTTCCTCGCGACGCTAAAAAAAATCCTCCAAGAATGGTGATCGCATTTCCTAAGAGAATGCCAGGCTTTGTAAGGAGAGAATAGGAACGTACAGTAAAGCTATAGGCCATATTTTAAATTATACACGATCCAATCCTAATAACGAACGAAAAATCATCCCGTTATTCAAGTCTACTTGAATAACGGGGCAAAAATCAGTCCTCTATTCAAGTCTAGTTGAAAGGTAAGTCACATCGGCATCATCATGTAGTTAAGATTATGCATGATCCAAAGGGAGAGTCCGACGACAACAAAAATGATCAGGACTGTGATGAAAAACATTTGAAGATTCCAATAGGGTCTCTTTTCATGCCCGAGCGAAAAGAAGAAAATGAATTGAGCAGCTGTCTGCACAATCCAAAGTAGGCCGATGATCCAAAGAAAAGCGGAGGGACGAAAAACGGCTGAGAAATAGGCAGCTAATGTACAAATGATCGAAATGATAAAGCCGATCAAAATGGGTCTGATTGCCGTGATCATCCGACACCTAGTAAGTAAATGATTGTATAAATGCCTACCCAGACAATTGCGAGAAATTGCCAGAACATT
>DAIDIM010000162.1 GCA_027459365.1 Chlamydiota bacterium | reverse complement strand
GGTATTTACACTGCAATTATTGCAGGATTTCTTATCTCCTTACTTGGTGGAAGCCGCGTCCAAATTGGAGGTCCGACGGGAGCTTTTGTTGTGATTGTGTATGACATCGTTCAAAGGACAGGTTATCATGGACTTTGCGTTTCGACAATGATTGCCTCGGTGTTTTTGGTATTGCTCGGGGTGTTTAAAATTGGCTCCATTATTCGATATATTCCCCATTCTCTTGTCACGGGATTTACTACAGGGATCGCCTTCATTATTTTTTCTTCACAAATCAAAGATTTTTTTGGACTTCATATCGCAAATGTCCCTGCCTCATTAATTGAGAAATGGCCCGCCTATTTTCATGCTTTACCCTCTTTTGACGTGTTGACTTTTTTTCTTTCCCTCGGAACGCTTGGCACGATTCTCCTAAGCCGGAAATTCATTCCATCTGTTCCTTGGGCTGTAGTTGCAATTGTCCTTGCCAGCCTCATCACCTTCTTTTTCCATCTTCCTGTCGAGACAATCTTTTCCCGTTTTGGAGAAATTCCCCGCAACCTACCAATGCCCCAATTTCCAAGCTTTTCGATGACGACACCGCTTTGGCAAGAGTATATGAAAGATGGACTCACTATCGCATTTCTCGGAGGAATTGAATCTCTTCTTTCTGCAGTCATCGGCGATGGGATGATTGGAGGAAGACATCGATCAAATTGCGAACTCATCGCACAAGGGGTAGCAAATTTTGGTTCGATTATTTTTGGGGGCATTCCAGCAACAGGAGCCATTGCAAGGACTGCGACAAACGTCAAAACAGGGGCTCAAACTCCGGTGGCTGGAATGATTCATGCCATCACCTTACTTCTAATCCTTCTCGGCGCTTCAAAAATTGTCAGTCAAATTCCTTTGGCTGCCCTATCTGCCATTTTGATCATGGTTGCTTGGAATATGGCTGAAATGCCCCATTTCATACAGCTCCTGAAGGGGCCTAAAGGCGATCGATTGATTTTACTTACCACCTTTTTGCTCACGATCTTTGTCGATATCACTGTTGCGATATCGGCAGGGATGATTCTGGCAAGTCTCCTCTTTATGAAGGAAATGGCTCTTGCTTCAAAAGTTTATCCGTTAAATTCTATGTTTGTTGAAAAAGGAGAGAAAACAGGGCCAATCCATGACATTCCAAAAGATACGCAAATTTATGAAATTCAAGGACCCTTCTTTTTCGGCACGGCAAATATATTACGTGATATTTTACAATCAAATACCAAAAAATTCATCCTCCGTTTACGAGATGTGCCCATCATTGATGCGACAGGTCTCCATGCACTCAAAGAGTTTATCATGAGTTGTCAGAAGAAACATGTGACCTTGTACCTCACAGAGATCAATGAAAATGTATTGCAAGCATTCAAAACATATGGGCTTTTAAAAATAGTTGATGAAAAGCATCTATCTCATTCACTTCACGATGCACTTCATTTTTAACTTTTTGACACGCGATGCATCCGATCTAAAACAACGCGCGCCTCGAAGGCTTCGGGAGAGGGTCCATTTTCAACGATTTGTTGTAAGATTTCTTTTTCTTTTAAAAATCCGTTTTTTGACCCTTTCTCCATCTGTTTTTCTATCATCGTAAGTTGGGATTGTTGAATCTCCGATGCCAATTGTTCAACTTCATCCGTTGCAATTTTCAAATTCCTCTGTGCATATTCCATTTTTTTTTGCAAAATTGCAATTCTCTGCTTTTGTTTTGTCAAAGGCAAAGTCTGCACAACACTTTGATTTTCGTTTAAAAGAAAGCCTTGATTCATACATCCACCAAAAATGAAACTAAAGATAAATATCCATCTCATTTAAGACCTCATTTGATCAACAAAATGATTAAATTCGCGCGATTTTTTTACCGCCGCAAACGATTCTTCTTTTAAAATTTTTTCTATATTAATGTCACCATGTTTCCATGCCGTTTGAAGCCATCCACCAGCGTGTTTCGCCTC
>DAIDIM010000155.1 GCA_027459365.1 Chlamydiota bacterium | reverse complement strand
AGAACTTGCCGATATTTATGAAACTGCTGGGCGATATGAAATTTTACACGATGGAGCAAGGCGCGTTCAAACAGTGACATGCGATGTACAGGGACGCGATATTAATTCTTTTGTGAAAGAAGCAAAAAGTCAGATTTTATCGATAATTTCATTTCCACCTGATGGATATATTGAATTTAAAGGAGCTGCAGAAGCAGCGGCGAAATCTACTCGAGATCTCATTGTTCATTCTTTGCTTGTAGCCATTGTTATCATTCTCATTCTTTCGATGGCTATGTCAAGCATTCAAAACTTGATTCTCATTCTTGTCAATCTTCCCTTTGCATTGACAGGAGGGATTCTAGCAATATTTCTAGCAGGGGGGAATGCCTCTCTTGGGTCTTTAGTAGGTTTTGTTACGCTTTTTGGTATCAGCCTACGTAATTCAATTCTACTCTTGTCACATTATGAACATCTCGTTCTCGTTGAAAAACTGAAGTGGAGCAAAGAAATTTCTATTAAAGGTGCCTCAGAAAGACTTTCTCCCATTCTTATGACTGCATTAGCTACAGGATTAGGTTTATTGCCTTTAGCTATCACGAGCAGACCAGGGACAGAAATCGAAGGTCCCATGGCCATCGTGATATTTGGTGGCCTGATTACTTCCACTGCGCTTAACCTTTTAGTTCTCCCAACTCTTGCTCTCCGCTATGGACGATTTAAAAACAAATCCGATCAGATATTGTAAAAAGGTATGAGAGGCAGTTACAAAACTCGCGGTGGAGTTTTGCAACTGCTTCAAATCGTTGTATTTTTGATCGAAAGGAAAAGAAAAGTTTGACTTGCCTGTCTAAATTTTTACGTTCCTTAATCTGAGTGAATTGGCGATTACAGAAACAGAGCTAAAGGCCATTGCAACGCTTGCGATAACAGGACTGAGAAATATTCCAAAGAGAGGATAGAATACCCCTGCAGCTATCGGGATTCCTAGAACATTATAGATAAAAGCAAACCAGAGATTTTGTTTGATATTGCGAAGGGTATAGCGACTGAGTCGCTTGGCTCGAGCGATCCCTCGTAAATCGCCTTTGGTTAGGGTAATCCCCGCACTCTCCATGGCAATGTCCGTCCCATTTCCCATTGCGATCCCCACATTCGCTTGCGCTAGGGCCGGAGCATCGTTGATTCCATCTCCTGCCATTGCAACGATATGGCCTTTTGATTGAAGGCGTTGGATAATGCGGTTCTTCTCTTCAGGGAGGATTTCCGCCTGAATTTCATCGATTTTAAGCGCCTGTCCAACGGCTGTAGCTGTCGTTTTATTATCTCCAGTAATCATCACGATTTGCATATGATCCTGGTGTAGCATTTGAATGGCTTCAGGAGTAGATTCTTTGATCACATCAGCGACAGCGAGTATGCCAATGACTTTTCCGTCCATTGCCAGGTAAAAAACAGTTTGGGCTTGTTTGCGCAAAGATTCTGAGTGGGTAATTCCGGAGGTAAGATCTACTCCTAAGTCGACAAACAGCTTCTGGTTACCAATAGCTGTATGTTTTCCCTGAAGGGTTGCCGTAATCCCTTTTCCTCTGATGCTTTGAAAATTCTCGATCGGATACAGAGACAGTTTTTTTTCCTTGGCCGCATCGACGATAGGCAAAGCAAGGGGATGTTCACTCGCAATTTCTAGACTGGCTGCAATCTGAAGAATTTCATTTTCAGACTGCTGTGCAAGACTGATCACTTTTGTAAGTTTTGGTTTTCCTTCGGTTAAGGTACCTGTTTTATCTACGACAACCGTGTCGACTCTCGCCATTGTTTCGAGAGCTTCTGCGTTTTTGATGAGAAGACCTGAAAGAGCTCCTCGTCCTATCCCAACCATGATTGACATGGGAGTTGCAAGACCTAGAGCGCAAGGACAAGCAATCATTAAGACAGCAACTGCATTAACAAGCCCCAAGCCAAAATGGTGAGCGGGTACCAAGAATCCCCAAACCAAAAAAGTGAGAATTGCCACTAAGACCACAGCGGGAACAAAATAGGAAGAGACAAGATCAGCGAGTCTTTGAATGGGGGCGCGACTTCTCTGAGCTTCGCTAACCATATGAACAATGCGAGCTAGCAAAGTTTCACTTCCGACCCTCTCCGCTCTCATGAGGAAGCTGCCATTGCCGTTTACGGTTGCTCCTGTGACTTTATCATTCGGGTTTTTTAATACAGGAAAAGGTTCTCCAGTAATCATCGATTCATCGACCGAACTGCTCCCTTCCAAAACAACACCATCTGTGGGGATTTTTTCTCCTGGACGAACGCGGAGGATATCCTCTTTTTTGACCTCTTCTAGAGGAATATCTTTTTCAGTTTTATCAGGAAGCACAAGGCGTGCAGTAGTTGGGGCAAGCCCCAATAGTTTTTTGATGGCTTGGCTTGTTTTGATCCGCGCTTTTAATTCGAGAACCTGTCCTAAAATCACAAGAACCGTGATGACGCTTGCAGCTTCAAAATAGAGATCGACTTGTCCTCTTCGGATAGGAAAGATCGAAGGCCAAAAAACAGCGATGAGACTGTAGATGAATGCAGTCCCCACACCGAGGCTAATCAAAGTAAACATATTTAAATGCCCTGAAATGAGAGAGCGCCATCCTTTTACGAAAAAGGGTAGGCCGCACCACAATACTACAGGTGTTGCTAAGGCAAGCTGAATCCAAGGGCCATATTGGTTAGGGAGGATGCGGAAATTGACGAAAAAGAGGATCGGGAAAGTGAGGATGAGTCCGAGCCAGAACCTGCGATTCATCTCATTTAGCTCTTCGTCATCTTCATCTTCCGTTCCTTGAGTTTTGGGTTCTAAACGCATACCGCAAATTGGGCACGAGCCCGGATTTGGCTGAATAATTTGTGGATGCATCGGGCAGGTGTATTCTTTTGCCATTTCAATCCTTATCTCGACTTATGTCATTTTTTGCTGGCATCTCCGGAGAGGGCGTCCGCGCTTTTATTATTTTTTTGCTCGTCAATAGGGTCGTTGCAGCTATTGACTCGAAAAAAAATAATAAAATCATCGAACGCCTCTCTCGGATCTGCCTACCAAAAAACGACATAAGTCGAGCTTATTATTTTTCTTTTAAAGTAATGACCTGATCTTTTCAAACATAGGCTTTTTTATTTTCCGGCAGCAATTATGGGCGAATCACAAATTAGAGGGAGAAGGCGACGATTCTGATTAAAATTTGTCATTTTCAGTCATTTTTCACTTTTTGTCCTGAATAATTTCTAGGTCAAAAAATGACAAAAAACCTTCCCTACCTACAT
>DAIDIM010000153.1 GCA_027459365.1 Chlamydiota bacterium | reverse complement strand
CCATTCATTATACCACACGAAAATTTCATGTCAATCACGTCATTTGCACGGGACTATAAGAAAGCGATCCAGTCCTGTGAACAATCTGGAAACAGCCCAAACCATCACTTTGCGGACGCCCGCAAACCGATCCCGGGAGGTAAAGGATCATCGCAAATAGTTGAGGATTATCATCTTTCACGCGCTGCCTGTTATTTGATCGCCCAAAACGGGGATCCAAGAAAACCGGAAATTGCACAAGCACAGCAATATTTTACTATTCAAACTCGCCGTCAGGAAATTTCAGATCAAATGGCCGCAGATATACAACGATTAGAAACGCGGGAACAGGCAAAAGTCGAATTCAAGGCTTTGTCTGGAGCTGCTCGCGAAGCGGGCGTTCAAAATTCTATTAGAGATGGGGCGCCATCATGATGCGGATGAAAATTTCTACGTAACGGCAAATGTGGTCATGAACCTAGCGGCACGCTCTAGAGAGATCTTTATAAGTTCTGAAGTGGCCGAAAAACGTCAAATCTTAAATTTAGTATTTCAGAACTTGAAATTGGATGAAAAACAAAACCCGATTCTCGAAGTGAACGAGCCATTTATGACCCTTATGGGAATCAAAAATGGCTTCATTCGTCCGATTAATTGCCGGTGACCGGACTCGAACCAGCACTCTATTGCTAGAAAAAGATTTTGAGTCTATCGCGTCTACCAATTTCGCCACACCGGCGTATCCTGAAAATCATACTAGGAATTCTACTTTTAGAAAAGAAAAATTAACCCCGAGAGTAGCCTTTATTTGCCTTTTGCCAGTCATAGACAACTCGTTCATTTTTTTGTGTGTCATAACGGACTTGGATGGTGATGTATGGATGGGGATGTCGGTTATCAAAGTTGCGTCCTTCATCCTTCTGGTTGATCTTGATGTAGATTTCTTTGTTCATCCAGGGTTGGATTGTGACACGAGCGTCCCCTTTGTCGTAGCGTGTAAAGGTTTGATACTCTTTTTGGTTTTGATATTGGGGCGTTTCTTGATAATAGTGCATGAGAAGTGCGACAATTTCTTGGGGGCGATCTTCCATGCCTTGGACGTAAAAATCTACTTCTGCACCAATTTGGTGTTTCGAAGTGCGGTTTTCAACTGATGGGTCAACATAGGTATTGTGGGAGGGACATCGATGGCCGGAGGTGATAATGACCCTTTTGCCAGTTTTCTTTTGGATGTAGTTGAGCTGCGAAATAAGGATCGGATATACCCCCTCTTGTCCTTGAATGATGGGAAGTCCATGGCGATTGCCCCCATCGCAATCTAGGATTGGATCGCCAAGACTTGCAATCGGCTCATGAATGGAATTTCCCTTGCAACGGAAAAAATCTTTTGTGATACGGGGAATGTTAGTCTCTGATTCCCAAGGATATAAAGGTCTTTGGGTGTGGATTGGATTGGCAATTGCGAAAAACCGATCTCTTTGATTGCGATAAATTGTCTCTCCCTTGCAATTTCGCTTCCTAATCTTTTCTCTTTCAGAACGTTCGAGCCCTGAGCAAGAAGAAAACATAGCAATTTTTAATAGAATCAGTATAGTCCGCTTTATACGGTTACTCATGTCTGAAAACATACCTCAGAAAACTTTAGCCCCGCAAGAGAGAACTTTTGGTATATCAAATTTTAGTTCTCTGCAAGCAAACATTGCCGCAAGGCTGCGGATGCGAGAAAAACATCCAGAGAATGTTTTTCTCGAGAAGCAGGTGAACGAAGTGAACCGGCCTGCAGGGGGCGCGAGCGAGAACAAGAATTATGATGGAAATCCAATGCAGCCAAAAACCGATTCTCCAGTTTATTTCGGTATAGCCGAAAGTCCGCAGATGAAGAAGATTGTACAGGACTTGGGAAAAATTGCGAAGAGTAATGCGAGCGTCTTTATCACGGGAGAATCGGGGACTGGAAAAGAGGTAGTAGGATCGGCAATCCATCAGCTTTCCGGGCGAGCAAATTGCCCATTTATTAAAGTCAATTGCGCTGCGATTCCAGAAACGTTGATTGAATCGGAATTTTTTGGACATGAAAGGGGTGCATTTACTGGGGCCATGCAGAGAAAAATTGGTCGTTTTGAACTGGCTGACAAGGGAACGCTGATGCTTGACGAAGTGACCGAAATTCCCCTTGTTTTGCAAGCAAAGTTATTGCGAGCGATTCAAGAGCAGGAATTTGAAAGAGTTGGGGGCGTAAGACCTTTGAAGGTCAATATCCGATTTTTAGCCACTTCCAACAGGAATATGCAGGACGCAATTGAAAGTAAGGTGTTCCGCGAAGATCTTTTCTATCGCCTCAATGTGGTCCCCATCCATATTCCCCCACTACGCGAGCGCATTGAGGATATTTTGCCTCTTGCCCATCACTTTTTACAACGGTACTGCACAGAAAATCGCTTGCCACTCAAAACTTTTACACCTGAGGCAATCCAGAAACTTCAGTCTTATTCTTGGCCAGGAAATGTGCGGGAGCTTGGCAACATCATTGAACGGACGGTTGTTCTCGATTTTGATCCAGAAATCGATGCAGAGCATCTGTATATTGAAGCGCGCGCAAGTATTGAAAAAAATTCTTTTCCCGTCGGCATTTCTCTTCATGAAATGGAAAAGCGTCTCATATTGGAGACATTAGAGGTCCATCACAGAAATCGATCTAAAACTGCAGCCATCCTAGGAATTAGTGTCCGCACTCTTCGCAATAAATTACATGAATATGGAACGATGTGTGAGGAATAGGGATTGATATCGGTTTTTACCGATGATCAAATGGTCAGAGAGGGGAAGTCCTATCAAGCTCCCAATTTCTGCAAGCCGTTTTGTCATAGATAGATCGCGATTGGAGGGTGTCGGATCGCCCGATGGATGATTGTGGGCAAGGACAACGGAATGGGCCCGATGCTTAATGGCAATGTGAAAAATTTCGGTTCATCCGACAAATGCGTACCTAGACTCATGTAGGTGATAAAGTCGCAGTTTAAAATATTCCATATCTCGGAAGCCGTACGCTTGCCTTTTCATCGTTTTAATCTTATTGTTTATGCCTTCCGCTCCGGCGTTTGAGAT
>DAIDIM010000134.1 GCA_027459365.1 Chlamydiota bacterium | reverse complement strand
GTTTTCAGGTGTTGCCATGTTCATATAGTTATGGAACGCTTTTTCGAAGGCTACCGCCTCTTTGTGGATGCCGAGTCGAGGAATTTCTGGAACGGTTGCCAAGATGAGCTTAAGATGGACATCCATTACACTCGCTAGACGTTGACGCTCTTTTCCAACTGGTTGTTTTACATATTGTCGAAGTGCAGCTAAAAAATGTTGAATCTCTTTTTTAAGAGATAAATGATAATCGTTTTCTTTCATGAGACGCCTTTCACAACTACTTGTTCTTTTCGGGTTCGGTAGAGAATATAAAGATTACTTCCTACTATTACTATAGCACCACAAATTGTGTAAAGATCAGGTGTTTTTTGCCACCAAAGGAAATCAAGCGAAATGACCCAAAAGAAGCTTGAATAATCAATCGGCGCAAGTGTCGATCCTTGTGCAAAGCGGAGAGCCTGCGCTATCGCATACTGGCCAGCCGCCGTAATGAGGCCAACAATCCCAAAGAGGAGCCAATGTTCCCAAGGCATCGGTTGCCATTTGAATAACAAAATGGGAGCCATTGCTAAAAGCATGACGATATTTGGATAGACAGCCAAAGCCAGACTATGTTCCGTTGCTGCAAGTTTTCGCATAAGTATCTTATTCAATGCTCCAAGAAATGTTGCAAAGAGGATCACAAACGCAGCCATTTCAAAAACGCCATTTCCTGGCCTCATTGCAATAATGACTCCCATAAGACCGACAAAAACTGCGATCCATTTTTCTTTTCCGACTTTTTCTTTAAGCATGATTGCACTGAGCAAGATCATAAAAAGTGGCGAGGTATAACTCAATGTATAAACGGTTGTTAAAGAGGCAATTGTGTAGGAAAACATGAACAAGAGAGTATAGGCTAAATTCACACTCAGGCGAATTGCGTGAAGCTTATAGCAATCTGTTCCTAAAATTTTTTTTATCCCACCCTGCATAAAGACTGCGATGAGTAGCGGAAGAAGACGGGTAAGAGAGCGTAAAAAGGTGGTTTGATAAACAGTGTATGTCCCCATTAAATGTTTCACAAATGCATCGGATAAGGGATAAAGAGCAAGTCCTGCAAGCATGAGTACAACGCCTAAAAGAGTCCGATTTTGAATTGTCCTACCTGAAGTATTCATCATAAAATCCAGTTTACCATGAGGCTGTTATTTTTCACTTGAAATATTTTATCAACAGTCGCAAAAGGATCTTAATGGATAAAGAAATTATTATAGTCACCGGCAGTAGCGGCAGAATTGGAACACAAGTTGTTAAAAGATTGGGGCAAGAAAATTCCATTGTTGGATTTGAGCTACTAAAAGCCATTTATGCATCAGAAAAAGAGGAACTTGTCCCAGTTGATATGGGATCAGACGAAAGTGTGGCACAAGCGTTCGTTCATATTAAAAATTTTTACGGAAAAAAAATTAAGTCGGTCATCCACTTAGCAGCCTATTACAGTTTTTCTCAAAAGCACTCCCCCAAATATGACCAAATCACGGTTCAAGGAACCAAGCGTCTTCTGAAAGAACTCAAAAATTTTGAAGTGGAACAGTTCGTTTTTACAAGCACCATGCTTGTGCATGCCCCAACAAAACCCGGAGTGAAAATCACAGAAGATTCTCCAATCAAACCAACTTGGGACTATCCCCTTTCCAAAGTGAAAACAGAAAAAGTGATACACGATATGCGAGGAAACATTCCAACCGTGATTTTGCGCATAGCGGGGGTCTATGATAACGATTGTCATTCGATCCCCATTAGTCACCAAATTCAGAGAATTTATGAGAAAAAGTTAGAATCGCGCCTTTTCGCAGGCGATGTTTGCCACGGCGCCTCTTTTGTCCACATGGATGATGTAGTCAATGCAATTGCATTGGCGGTTCAAAAGCGCAAAGAGCTCCCTCCAGAAACGGTTCTCTTAATTGGTGAAGAAAAGACCATGAGTTATGATGAGATTCAACGATCGGTCTCCTGTCTTTTGTACAACAAAGAATTCACAACCTGTAGTGTCCCTAAATGGTTTGCAAAAATAGGGGCCTATTTGCAAGGTCTTGTCTCTTTCAAGCATAAACCATTTATTCGCCCCTGGATGATCGATTTTGCAGATGATCACTATGAACTTGACTGCTCAAGAGCAAAAAAACTTTTGGGTTGGAAGCCAACACACTCTCTTGAAACAACTTTGCCTATTATGATCGGAGATCTTTTAAAGGATCCGGTCAAATGGTATAAAAAAAATCAACTAAATGAAAAATAAAACATACAATCCCTCTTATTGGACGCAAAGATTTCCCATCGCTTTGTTTATTTTTATTTGCTTTGGTATATCGCTTTATCTGGCATTGTATCAATTCGGATATATCCACTCTGTATGGGATCCTTTTTTTAAACGGGGCAGCCAAATTGTTTTAGAATCAGATCTTTCCCCTCTTTACGGTGTTGTTATTTTTTTTCTAGAGTTGCTTTTAACCTGTCTTGGCAGCAAAACGCGCTGGAAAACCTCCCCTTGGCTTGTCATTGTTTTTGGAATCTTCGTCGTTCCCCTTGCACTTGTAAGCATATTCCTGATCATTATACAGCCCTTGATCTACAATACATGGTGCACCTTATGTCTTCTCACAGCACTTTGTATGCTCATCCCCATTCCCCTTGCAATTGATGAAATTGTCGCAGCCATCCAATCTTTAAGGCATAAAAAGGGGACTTTTGATGATCGGAAAACATCTTTTCGTCTTCTCGGCCTATCTTTCCCTTATAACCTCATCGCGACCCTATGCATAGGCATTATTTTAATGACTGAAGAGCAGCTAGATCCAATGCTTGGTTGTTTAACAATCGCAATTTCTGTCATCTCCTTTTCAGAGCATATTCGATGGTTTCGCTTTTTGAACATTCTCACTGCGATTTTGATTCTTTTCTTTTCTCTTATGATCGAAGGAAACTTGTTGTTTCATGCAATCATTGCAATGGGGATCATCGCCCTTTCCATTCGCAAAGGACCAATAGACCTCTTGCGCAACTAAGGGTTCGTCGAATTTCGGAATTATTTTGGCCGATTTTCGACTTTAAATTTGGGGGGCAATATA
>DAIDIM010000144.1 GCA_027459365.1 Chlamydiota bacterium | reverse complement strand
GTATGCAATCTTGCTGGCCAAAAAGAACAATGTCCCCATCATTACTCGTGCAAAGGGGGCGACAACGATCTTGCAATCAGGCGATTCTGTGACCCTCGATCCCAAAAAAGGGTTTATTTACATGAAATAGGGTTTTGTCGTTTTATTCTATTGACGATTCCCCTTTTCTCGGAATGTAATCCGAGAAAAGACCCATTTTACCGGAATATACTCCGAAATCACTTATCCAGTACAAATAACGCTTAAGGCGACAAGGGGGGCCGTTTCTGCTCTTAAGATGTTTGCGTTGAGACAAATGCCTTTGCCCACTTGCGCAAGCAGTATATATTCATTTTTGGAAAATCCACTCTCAGGGCCTGTTATAAACAGAATATTTCCCGACAAATCTTGAATGGGTTTTCCCTTTGGATCGCCATAGTAAATTTGTCCCTCTTTTTTTAGCAATGTTTCTAAATGGGGTAGTACTTCAAGATGGGGAAGATAGAGCCGTTTGGATTGCTTAAGAGCCGAAATCATGATATTTCCGAGTCGCTCAATTTGATGGTCGGAGAGGACCTCTTGCGTTGAGTTGTCGGCAGGGTAGAGAAAGAAGCTATCGGCTCCAATTTCTGTCCCTTTTTCAATCACCCATTCCAATTTTGACGGACGCATGAGGGGGACGCCAAGAAGGACTCTGCGATCAGGGGGATCTTTTTTTGAGACGTACAGGATTTGAAGGGCTGTATGCTCTTTATCGATCGACTCAACATGAGCTGTGGCTAAATCTCCTTCACCGTTAACAAGTTCAACCTCATCAGATGGACGTATACGCATCACCTTCAGATGGTGATGTTCAGATCCACTTAAGTGGACAATTGTGAGGGGGCTGTATTGCTGTCTAAGATAGAATCGTTCCATATACTCGTATTTGGTCTACATAGTGATCGTTTAAAAATTTCTGAAATATCATCTTTTAAATGTGCTGGCAGATGCTGATCTGCCAATTTTTTTAGTGTAGCAAGATCGACAATTTCAAGTGCGCTTAATTTTTCATAGTGTTTTTTTATCGGTTCATACTCTGCAAAGTTAAAGATGAGCTTAAAGCGATAATCATTTAAAAGCGTCTCTTTTAGATCTGTATAATAAAGTATCTCATCAAAGGGGGGCAATTCATAATCCATTTTGGGAGTGAGAATTGAGATAAAATCATTGGCATAGATCTTTTTTAAAGTATGAAGATGGGGGAGGAGAGCGTTTAGTTTTTCGCCGCTTTGGGGTAGAATAATACAGATGCAGTCCATGCGGAAACGTTTGTAAAGGGTTTTGAGCGATTGCTGCTTCCAACGATTGTGTTGCCAGAGCCATTCACCGGGATGTCTTTTGATGTGCTCTTGCATCAGTGTCAACACCTGATTCATCATAGAGACGACAGCAGTATCGATTGGCTCATCTGTATTAGGCCATATCGGATCTGAGTAGTGGATCTGATATCCCCCCTTTTTTCTTGTTGTGGAAGCATAGATGATCGGACATCCCGTTTTATAGGCAAGTAGTGCGGGGGCGGTCGATGTCCATGCAATGCGACCTAAGAAAGGAAAAGAGTAGCCGCTATCGGGCATCCCTTGATCGCCCACAATGCCCACAAAGATCCCTTTTTTCAATGCGCGAAACCCTTCGCGAACAGCATTTTTAGGGGCAATGATTTTGCCACCATTTTTCTCTCGAATCGAGACGATCCAATTGTAAAGGTGCTTATTTTTAATTGCTTTGCCAATGGCGATTCCGCGCATTCGGGTATTGCCATCCAAAAAAAGCACCTCCCAATTGGACTGATGGCCGCAGAAAAAAATAATCCCTTTACCTTGTTTGTAAAGCTGATCTGCAATTTCAGGATTGACGCAGTGGATCACTTTTGAAAAATTCTTTTCTAAAGCAAGCTTTGGGTATTCCAAACAGTTGATGGCCAAGTTTTGAAATGACTGTTTCGCAATTTTGACCACCTTTTTGGGCTTGAGTTGAAGATCTGTTGCAAGACTTAAATTGCTTAAAGCGCGCTTTCTGTACTCGCGCATCGTATAAAAGGCTATGATCCCGATCCCCTTTCCAATTGCATGAATCCAAGAATAGGGGAGAAGGGCAAACGGAAAGGTGATGAACCGAATCAGATAGTAGAAATAAGTCTCTTTATTCACAGGTTTTCAACAATTGATCAAGTTGGTTTGAGAAGTCAAGATGGGCAACGCTTTGGCGGATCTGTTTTGGACAAAAGCAAGAGACAAGACACTCTTCAAGCGAGTCGCGAATACTTTCGATATCCAATAGATTTTCGATTACCAGGCCATTCGTTGTTGACAGAACTTCATGCCCTCCATTGAATTTAGAGGAGACGACAAAGAGTCCCATAGCTAAAGCTTCAATCGTAACATTGGCAAAAGGGTCGTAAAAGGAGGGGATGACAAGGGCGTCCGCTGCTTGGTAAAAAGGGATCATATTTTCGACCGCGCCATAGAAATGGACTTTTTCCTTTAATCCAAGTTTTGTTGCAAAAGCTTGAAACCACTCCATCTGATTGTCTTTTCCAACAACCGATAGTTTAAAATCTTTTGTCAACATTCGAGATAGTGCCTCAAGTAACACTTTAAGCCCTTTTCTTAAGTAACCATTTCCAACAAAAAGAAAATGAAATGGGCCCTCTTTTTTGATCTTTTTTGAAAAAGGCTCCTCCATTTCATGCCATTCTACTCCATTATGGATCACAACGATTTTCTTAACATCTACGTTATAGTATTCAAGTATTTGATTTCTAACCATATAGGAATTGGCAATGATCCTTTGTAAGGAGGGGTGCTCGATTGCACTCTTTTCCATTTCCATAATCTTTCGATGCATCGGATTGATAAGACAGCTCAAGTATTTCCATTTGCCTTCAGTAAGTGCGCGACTTTTTAAATAGGCCAGGTGGACCCCATTGCCTGCACGAAAATGGGTTTGATAACGATTCCGATCCATCCCAAAAACAAGGTTTGGTTTTTCAGTTTTAATCCAATCGAGCACCTGTTTATCAAATTGTTCCATCCTTACAAATGTGGGCCAAGAATTTGTTGGAAAAGAGACGATATTGAGGTTTGTTGAAAACGTTTGGCCTCGACCGGTTGTTAACAGGCTTACTTTATATCCTGATTCATAAAACGCATTGGCAATGCGATGAGCCGCCTTTTCAAGGCCCCCTTTTTGTTGCGCTCCGGATTTGAGTAGAGCAACATGCTTTTTAAAATTCATTCTCTTGGGTTCTCTGGTACTACCGCTATAGAAGATCCTTGAATCTCGATTTTCAAGTTGAGTTTATGTTGATCTGAATTGTAAAATCTAAAGCGATTCATCGATTGTCTAAACCGATTTCGAAAATAATCCTCTCGCGCAGTTCCCAAAATATCCAACATATCTTCCTGAGTGTCGGCCAGCGCTTTGGCAATATATCGTGTCTCAAGTTCCTGAGGGTTAATGAATTGCGCACTCCATAGAAGAGTCTCTCTTTCCGATTTAGGGGCGGCTACGATACAGATTTGCAACATCTCTTTTACAGTTTCTAAAAATCTGCGAGATACTCCCTGAGTATAAAGGGGCATCTTAAGTACTTTGATTCCGTTTTTCTTGATTACAAAATCGTTTGTAGCAATCGAATAGGATTCTGGATTTAACGAACTACTATGTTTTGGTGGAAAATAGACATTGATAGGAATCGAATTTCCGACGAAAAGATAATCTTGTAGAGAAAAGATCAATTGCAAATTTTTTACAGTCGGGTCGTCAATTTGAATCGGCTCATCTGAAATTTGGGGAACGTTCACTGTTTTCCAACTTTCTGGAACAGAATAGCTAATCTCATCACCTTGAGTTTCTCTTTGCAATGCCTCCAAATCTGCAAGCGACACGTCCTCTAAGTTGAGCTTCAAAAACAATCCTTTCGTTTTTAAAGTTTTAATCACCTTTTCGGGACCGGTCATTGTGACATAGAGATGATCTGGCCATACATCGAGATACTGAAATCCCTTTGGCACCTCACCTGTTGGTGGAGGTACAAGAATCGGAACTTTTTCTGTAATCAATTTTGTTTTTTTAATATTGAGTTCAATTGGAGTTACTTTGGCAATCGCTTTGTTGAGATCAATGGATCGATCTTTACATCGAAGGTTCTTTTTATCAATGATCGCAGTCCATGAATCCGGCTGATCTGATGCATCAATGATCACCTCTAGATTTTTCCCAGAGAGTTCATCTAAAACAGCTTTATTTCCATTGAGATTAAGACTGAGCGTTTTAAGAATTCCACCTCCAAGCATCCCTTCGACTGTTTTCCCCTCAGGGAGATTGATCACTTTCACAGGCACAGAAGTGACCGTTTTATTCACAGTCAATGAGTGATGTGTAATGGTCCAAATACAAATTGCAAGGAAGAGTGCAATCAGCTTTCTTTGCCAGTGATTGATAAAAAAATATTTAAAAAGCGAAATCACGTTTTTAGCCAGTCCATGATATTAAATTTACGATGGCCCCCTTCATCTGGGTTAAAGATACTACGAATGATCCCTTTAAATCGATCCATTTT
>DAIDIM010000142.1 GCA_027459365.1 Chlamydiota bacterium | reverse complement strand
GGAAGATCGTCCCGATGCCTCTCCAAAGGCATTAAACTTCCCTGTACGATTTAGACGCCCTATTTAGGCAAAAAATGGAACTACCTAGAACTAACCAAGGGGGTCAATATGTACATAAATTGCCCGATTTTGGTTCTTCTTCAAAAAGTGTGTTTGCTTGTAGATACTCTTCTAAAGTCTCACCTGTCTCTTGGATCATTTTTTCGAACCAATCGAGCTCTTCCTTGGCTAATTTCCCAAGATCTCCACGTTCACCTTCTATTTCAATGATTTTTCTAAAGCAGGCAACAGATTCGACTGTTTTCATTTCTTGGCGATATAGATTGGCCAGATTGAAATATGCTTCACAGAACCGGGGGTTGATGTGAATTGCATCTTCAAAGAACAAAATTGCTTCATCATAACGTTTTCTTTGAACGAGACAAACACCTTGAAGAAAATTGACCATATGATCATCGGGATATAAATCATATAGGCGCTCAGCCTCTAATTCAGCGCTCAGCAGGTCGCCTGCCTCGATTTTAGCTAGGGCATCGTCGCAAACTTCCTGTAACTCTGAAAACACAGAAACGATTTTGACGCTTCGATGCTCTGAAGTTATGCAGCATTTTTTGTATTTTTTCCCGCTTCCACAGGGGCATAGGCTATTTCTCTCTATTTTCATATTCACCTCGCTACTAAAGATTCTCCCGCAGCTATCGCCTTTTCTAGACGAGTGTGTACATCGTTTGAAGGGATAAGCAGGGAGGTTAATTCTTGCATGAGAGAGAGATCAGATCGATATTGTTCGCAGCGCAATTCATAGGTTCGGCGATTTTTCTTACATACAAGTGTTTGTGGGGATCCTGTCCTCTCAGTTTCGTGCGTCATGTCTAGTTTGTAGAGGTTTATTTTTTCATGGAGATGCCTTCGGCGTTCCTGACGTACGCGAAATCGATAGACCTGAGTTACGGGATCTCGTGCAAAATTTTGCAGTTCTTTGCAATCTTCACAGCTGCAAGAAATAGAGATTTCTTGACTCCAATTTTTAGGTGGCTCTGGGGGATAGCTGCTTCTCTTTAAGAGGAACGTGGCTGCATGGGTGCATAAACGGACAAAATCTGGATCGTTTTTGATAAGATCGCCATGCTGGGTATTGAGTTCGCGTAAGATTGGGATCACGATTTTTTCTGGATCAAACACCGTGGTAAGTGTGATCATTTTCGAAGTGAACAGGTTACGTAGCGAATCGGATTTACCTGTCTTTAAGAGGCTCCACAAGGCACTCATTGCTGGTGCACTGATAGGGTCTGATCGATGAGCTCGCCATCTATCCATGGCATTTGAAAGGGAAGATTTGTCGCTCTCTTTCAATAGGTCAACAACAGCATTTGCTACCTGTAACGCCAAGGAATGGTTTACTTTAGCAAGGCTTAAGGTGAATTTCACACATTCATTGGGGACAAGGCCCATGTTGACACTGACTAGCTTTAAAAACAGCTCTTTGGCACGGGTTTGATCCAAAAGAGGCGAAACTTCAGCTAAGGCTTCGCCTTCACTTCCGTCGAATTCTGGGATGATGATATTAGCGACAAAGCGCTCCAGATAAATTCCGTTTAAAAGGGACAAGATTGTCAGCATTTCAAGGCGGTTGGTAGATGGATCACGCCTGAAAGTTGAGCGATTCGTAGACACAAGTTCCCAATGATCAAGAACCCGGTTAATTAACGGAGAGATCTTTTCTTTAGAGGATCCCGAATCGAGTTGTTTCTTTAAATAGGATACAGCAGCCTGAATGCCTGACTGGAGGAGGACTTCTATATACCGGCTTGAATGCCAAATAACGAAAGCAGCTCGATGATAGGAGCGCTCAAAGCTCGCCCCTTCATTGCCCGTAGATTCTGTGAGGCGTTGTTCATCGGGGGGCTCTCCATCCAAAGCTCCATGAGGGAGAAGCTCCCCTTCCTCGAGAGGAACTTGACCAAAATTCTGGGGATGATTCTCGATATCTAACCACCCATCGATATAGTGGGTTTTATTTGTGACTTCGACGATTTCAAAATCTTGATCGGAATCCTCGTCTTCGTAGTCCTCCTCTTCATCATATCGATAACGGTTTCGAGAATAGCCGTAATCTGTTTCGGCGCTCCCTTCCTCCTCAATATGTACAATCCCCAGATGAATGGTGCATCCGCTTTGATCTGCTGCTTTACATAATACCTTAGCCAAAGCAGCATCCCCATTCTTTAATGTATTGAATGAGAGTTCTGCCGAGCTATACTGATGTTCAAGAAGCCACGCAATTTTAGTTGCTCCATCGGTGAACAAATGTTTTTTTAAGATGGAGGCGGCCCGATCGATTTCTTTGGTATAAAGAGGTGCAGTGAGGAGATTTGCCTGTTTAGAATCTATTGTTTGAATGAGGTTATAAACAAGACAAACTCGATTTCCCTCCTGAATAAGCTTTACTTCGTGTTCGCAATCTGCATAAAAGGCAGTAAAGCCCAATTCAGAAATATCTGCGGCACTCAGATCAACGACAGCCTCGCGCCCCGCATGATGAATCACCAACTCTCCTCCACGGTGAGGGCAGGGGAGGGAGATAACAAGGGTTCCGAACATCCCAGCTGTTTTTTCCGTATCGCGATGGGTTAAGAAAAAACAGCCCTCCTCATAGATCAGCAATTTGTACAGTTCAGCAGTTACAAGAACATCTTGGCATCCAAGCCCTTCTTTCACTCTAGATAAAATCCACCCGAAGCATTCTTCCCAAGACGGGCCGCTGATTTTGACATCGTTGGGAGATAATTGCCATACTTTGCGAACGGAGACATCCACTAGTGTCTCTTGTCCTCGGCCGTAAGGCGCCTGTTGTGCCTTCTGGATCATTTTTTGCACCTGTTCTTTAGGCACCGGGAAAGAAATGAGTCCAACGCCATTTACTTCTAACCGAGGAATAGGAGCTGCTTTAAACCCTTGAACAAAATAATCTCCCGGTTTTTTAACTCCGGCAAGAGTTTTCTCCAGAGTTCCTAATGTTAGATTATAGGGGACAAATATACGATCGTTCTCCATGGGCATAGCCATCCGTTCTTGAATTCGACAGAAAATGGTATACCATAATGATTTTTCTTACCATTGGAAAAAGAGAGCCATTCCCGATGTGCCTCTTCGACGATATTCGGAAATCTTTTCGACGATTTTACCTCCATTTTCGCAAAGCCATATAACTCAACGAGATATTAGCTTTACGAAAACGGGGTAAACTCGTTCGAAAATATCCCAAATCTCCTCGAAGAATTCACACCGAGAATGGCTCAAAGAAAGATTTTCGAAAGTCCAAAGAGTAGATTGTGAAAAGTGGATGTAGATGGAGAAACGCATTCAGAACTTTTGATTGGATACAAATTCGTCAAAATTTTATGGCTTCCGAAGATACTCTTTTTCTGGTAGTAAAATAATTGTTACAAGCCACTCTTTTTTATCCCTTTTGACTGATCCAATCGTTCAGCTTACGTGATTTGGAATCGAAATTGGCACCGATAAAAGTGATCGGTCGTTTATCGAGTTTGAACTGAGTGTGATAGGCACGCGAGAGAATTTGGTCGAGAGCTTCCTGCGCCGTTTTATCAATTTTGAATTCAAAGATAAAAATGTCAGTTTTGGTCTTTAGGAGTAAATCCATGCGACCGTGGCCGGTGGGTATTTCCGCGCCTACTTTAAATCCAAGGGTTTTCAAAAATAAGTAGAGAAGGGAGTGATAATATGCTTCAACATTTTTGTGGATGTTGTATGGAATAGAGTCGAGAAAAATATTGAAGACATCGAAAAACTTTTGGAAGTTATGATGTTCTAGGTGTCTGGCTAATTGATAATATAAATCCTGAATTTCGGAGGTCGATTTTTTTGAGAAAAGAGGGAGTATGTAGTTAAGGAACGATCTTCGTACTTCTTCATTGGGGAAATTGAGTAAGTAGATTTGTGTTTTCTCGTCGAATTTACGAATTGTGAGATACCCTGTTTGATATAGCAGAGTGTGTACATCCATAGAAGAAATATCGTGGGTTAACTCTAACTCTTCTCCTGCCTTTATATCGTCTTCTAGGTTGAGAAGGGAAAAATTGTTTGTTTCGGCGGCTTTAATGACCATGGAAGGGGTAGCAGTCTGAAACCAGTAATTTTTGAACTCACCTGTTTTAAGGAAATTCAGAAGGGATATAGGATTATACACTTTTGGAGGTTTTGAAAACTTAGTAAACGAATATCCGTTATACCATGTTTTAAGTGTGGCAAAAAGCTCTTCTTCCGTTTCTCCTCTTTTGTGTGCCCAATGTTGGACGTTGGAAGTGAAGTAGTGGTGAATTTCTCGTTCTGTAAGTCCAAGTAAATCTGCATAATCTTCTCGAAACGAGAGTTGATTTAAATTGTTCAGTCCGGAAAAAAGGGATACCTTTGCAAATTGGCTTACTCCTGTTACGAATATAAAGCGTAGATATCGTTCTTGTGCTTTTATGTTAGCGTAAAATCGATTTAAAAAATCGCGATTTGCTTCTGCTTTTGTAGGTTCATTGATGTAGCGAACAATGGGTTCATCATATTCATCAACGAGAATAACGATTGGCCCTAAACGTTTGTATAATTCTTCCACAAAGGCATTGAAAGTCTCTTTCAACCGATCTTTTTCTATCCCATCTATATCATAACTTGCGGCAGTTGCTATGAGCGATTCTTTTAATGATTTTTCAAGCGATGCCGGATCATCAGAAGTTATGAGTGTAAAATCGAATCGAATGATTGGATGGGGATGCCAGTCATAATCGGAGGAATCTATCCAAAGTCCTTTGAAAAGCTCTCTTTCCCCAATAAATAGAGATTCAAGGGTGGAGACGAGCAGCGATTTACCAAATCTACG
>DAIDIM010000140.1 GCA_027459365.1 Chlamydiota bacterium | reverse complement strand
GACCTGGGCTTGAGGTGGTCTGAAGTGTCAAGACCAAAAAGGGAAAAGCGACAAAACAAACGAAAGCGGTAAGCTCTCCTACGTACAGAGAGCACCTTTTGAAAAATTGTTTTTAATGCTCGGCCACCTGCCTCGTATCGATTTCGAATAGATTCTAAATGATAAATCCTTTATACTCCCCGGACGCTTCCTGAAAAAGACTGTGTATCGGAAATGATTCAAGAGTCGGTTTTCTGGCAGAGTCAAGGTTAAATAAATCGCTTGCACAAGCATGCCGGCCAAAAATCCGATTCTTCAGGTTGTTTCGGTAGATCTCCGCGCTGCTTGAAATGGGAGATTTAGACGGGGGGCGAAGCGTCAAAAAGCGACGATCGAAGGGGAGGGTGGTATTGAGGAAAAATACACCCTCCCCTTCGATCGTCGCTTTTTGACTCTTTGTGCATATATTCACTGATATGAGGTACATGTGTCATATAAATTCGGTTTTCTTTTCTTCCTTTGCACGTCTCGCATTTTGCTTAGTTCTGTAGATCATAAAGATGACTTTATTGATATCTACCTGAACAATATCGGTTTGCGCATGGACGAAAAAACTGAGTTGTTAGAACACATTCAGAAAAACTTGAACGGGACATACATCGATATTGGAACCGGTGGGGATGCCGTTGCTCTCATGGTCACACAGCTTCCTAAAACAGCGAAAACAACACTCATTGCTGTCGATGTGGATCCCCTCGTTTTAGAATCTATCCCCATCAGAAAACCTCAAATTTCCGAGTATTTAGGCCATAAAGCTCAGGGTCCTAAAGTAAAGTTAGTGCCGATGTGTGCCACAAAAATGACCATGATCGACGATAACTCCATTTCCGGAATTGGCGCGTCAGCATTAATGCATGAGATTTTCTCCTATGTGCCAGCAAAACAATCTGTGGATCTCTTTGTCACAGAAATTTGTAGAATTCTTGAAAAAGATGGGGTGTTTATCTACAGAGACCCAAAGTGGGTTGATGATCCATACACAAATTGCATCATGGCCGTGAAAAATCTGACGGGGAAATATTACGTCTCCCTTTTCTTGCCAAAGTTCTTGGATACGAATTTCTCCCTACATCGAGATTATAGACTGGAATGTTCAAAACCTAATCCTTATAATATCAATGAAATAAAATTCAATATCTATCTCAAAAACAACCCTGATCCCAAACGAATCTCATATGAAGAATTTGTCAATCTTCCTACGAAGTCGATCGATTACAATAAAAACTTCTCTATTGAAGCGCCGAAAGGATTGATCGCTGAAATCCAGAGACACTATCTGATGTTTTTGAGAAATGAATTCACTCCTGGTTTTATCAGCCAAGCCAATTTGAATGCAGACATCCATCTAAGTGATCTCTCAAAAGATGAGCGGGATGTGTTAGAGGACTTCTGTTACATAAAAAAACTCCCCTTTAGTGGAGATGTTATTAAAAAAGAAGTGTTTGAGCCAGTTCTTGAGGAATATCGCCATTTAAGCAACATCATGCAAAATGGCTTCGTTGTGGATCTCAGTACGAATCCAGAAATTCTCTCTCTCATCAATCATCTGATCGATGAAAAAGGGGTGAGTCGCAACCTCCTGTTTATCTCTGACAACAAAACTGTTTTCATTGATCCAAAACTGTTATCTTTATTGTTTTACGGTTCAGACAAAGGCATTTTTAAATATCTCTCAAAAATAAAAGAATGTCCCATCTCGATTTTTAGACATCTAAAGTTAGAGGGAGAGGAACATTATTTTTATAAAACAACAGATGAGCTCATCACATATTTTGGTCAATTTTCGAATCACATTATGAAAAACACGCACAAACACAATCTTATTTTAGCGCCGATTGACAAAGATCACGTCAAAGAAGTTCCAAGGAATTACTACCAAACGACACTGGAAAACGCTATGTTAGTGATTGATTGTCATGGGAATAAGCATTACCCAACGACAGAGAAAAACATCATTCATTTCAAACTTCAGCCTCTTGATCAAGCGATGGACGTATATCATTCGCTGATCAAATCCCATCCTACGAAGTTTCCTATGCTGACTCAGTGGTTAGTCAATAAACAAAAAGAAAAAGATTTTTCCCTCTTAACCCAATAGATTTCATGGAGCCGGAAATATTAGATTTAGTATCGAATGATGATCAAGTCATAGGATCTCTAGACAGGGAAACAATTTATCATAAAAAATTGAATCATTTTCGAGTTGTGAATGCTTTTATTATCAATTCGAAAGGAGAGCTCTGGATCCCAACAAGGCACCCGTCTAAGCGATTATTTCCTCTTGCTTTCGATTGTAGTATAGGAGGACATGTCAAAAGCGGAGAGTCCTATGAACAGGCCTTTTTTCGCGAAGCTGAAGAAGAAACAGGGATCAATCCACGATTCCATTCCCATCGTATGATTGGGAAATTAAACCCTCAGGATCACCACTGCTCGGCATTTATGCATGTATATGCAATCGATCACGAAGGGCCAATCCACTACAATGTGCATGATTTTATTCAATTTCAGTGGATTTGTCCTCGCTTGCTATTTGATCTGATCAGTAAAGGGTCGCCCGCTAAAGATGATTTACCCATTTTACTAAAAGAGTGTTTTCTGTGTGGTTAGGTATTCTTGGAGCCGTATTATTTTCATTTAAACCTGTCGTCATTCTTCAAGGCCCTCCGGGCTCTGGCAAGGGGACTTGCGCGCAGTATTTGAAAGAAAAACATGATTATAACCATTTAAGCGCAGGCGATTTAATTCGTTCAGAAATCGAGAAGAAGACAGAATTCGGATTGCAAATTGCTGATATCGTAAAACGAGGAGATTACGTTGACCAAGCGATCATGTACCGTCTTATTCGGGAACGAGTGGAAATGTTTGTGAAAGAAGATAAGCCCTTCATCATTGACGGAGCTGTAAGATCTTTAGATGATTTAATATTTTTACGCGAATTATTGAATAATCTAAACCTAACATCCCAAGCCTTTCTATTGAAATTAGATGCGAACGATGAGAGTTGCTCTCGGAGAATTCTACACCGTTTAATCTGCAGTCAATGCGCTAAAGTATATAACACAGAGACTGCGCAGCCAATGAATGAGCTAAAATGCGATAACTGTTCAACCTTGCTGCAGATCCGTTTAAACGACACTGCTGAAATAATTAAAAAGCGTCTCGGGTTTTATAGGGATCAGATCGCCGCGGTCAATCTCTCGATTGCCCAGTTCATTCCAATGATTTCTTACGAGACAAACCGTCCCGTAGAGGAATGTGAGGAGTTTTATGAAAATTTAGCAAATAAGCTTGTGCATTTGGAAAATAACGATTTGCTTTGGGCATCTTTGGAGTGGAATGAATATACTCGTTCCACTCCAAAGATGCCCAAGAAAACCGAATTTAAAGCATCAAATTTTCAATAAAAATTTGGAGTTAATATTAATTCAATATTGACCCCAATTTTTTCTTGGGTAACTTTGGGATGGAACGAGTATATATGCTTTATAATCGAGACGTGAAATCATTCTAGGGGGTATTTATGTTGCCGACCCATAGGGGGCGAGCGGATTTGGTTTGTATCGCCAGTCCCTCTTTCAGACGTGTAAAAAAAGATACTGCAGAGATGGAGATCGTTCGTTCTGTTTTTCAAACAATGATCGCACCCATTTACGGAACCGTGACCGAATCATTAAAAAAGATAGAAAAATCTGAAGACAGATCTTGCGAACTAATGTATGTGAACGAGACGCCTGTTGCCCTCACCATTTATAAAAATGAGAGAAGTCGAGATTATGCCCATTTGGGAATCCAAGAATGCTTCGAGTTAAAAACATTACTCCTTTTAGATCCCACAAAAGATTCGGGTCGAGGACACGGATCCACGATCCTTAAAAGAGTAGAATTGATCGCAGCGCAGGAATACGACACGATAGCCGTCACAGTTGCTACTGGGAAAAAAGATGCGTTGCATTTCTTCAGAAAGCACGGTTTTAATCCCGTCTGCTGCTATCAAAATGAGAAGTATCCCCTTGCTCATGAGTGGCTATTAGTAAAACGGGTCGCGCACCGCCAACTCCCAAAATCACTAACCCCAAAAAAACAAATTCTGGTCACTCAAAAAACGGGGAAAATTCATAAAAAGCAATTTATTGATTGTCAATCGCTTGCGTTTTTTTTTATCATCTCAACTCCAGATAACAATTCAGCTACCACGAAAAGAGGCCTCCTTTTCGCGTAGCTTAAAAATCCGATTTTTCAGGTTGCTTCGGTATATACTCATTCCACTCCAAAATGGCCCAAGAAAACCGATTTGGAGTGGAACGAGTATAAACGCTCGCATCGCTAGTCGATACAGATTGTAACCCTAAAAAACGGCATTCCTTTTTGTGTTTTTGATTTTGTTCCTATCAAGGCTTATGGCATAAAGACGATGATGTGTTTCGATCTGTTTTTGCGACCTTTTCTTTTGATAGTAAACTTCCTTTTGATCTTTACGTCTCTATGGGGCGAGCCTCTGCCGGTTCCTTCTTCGGGGATCATAGAGAGGGAGATTGAAAAAGAATATGAAGCCAAACCAATAGAACCTGAGAAAAAAGTTCCTTCATTCCAAATCGATATCCCTGAAGAAAGACTCGATCTGCCAAGCCATATTGAAGTGATGGTTACAGAGGTCAGGTGGATCGGTAATCAGTCGATTTCTTCTCGCGCGCTGAATGCTCGGATTTCTCCTTATTTGCGTCGCAATCTTTCTATTCGATCCATTTATGCTCTCTGTCATGAGGTTGATCTGTTCTATGCTGAAGAGGGCTATTTTCTCGCTCGGGCTTATCCTCCACCTCAAGAGATTAAAAATGGTGTCTTGATAATCGAGGTGATTGAGGGGCGTCTCGGAGAGATGCGGGTAGAGGGAAATCGGCACTATTCTTCTTCTTTCATCTTAAGCTACTTTCATTCTTTAAAGGGGTCGGCTTTACGAGAACAGAGTTTCTTGCGCCGTTTGATGCTGCTCAATGAAAACATAAAGCTGGTGGCAAGGGCGATTTTTGAAAGGGGAAAACGGTTCGGGTTTGCCGATGTGATTCTCTATGTTGAGGATCGGAGGCCCGTGCATCTGGCATTTAATGGAAATAATTATGGAAAAAACTTAACGACAAATACAAGGGTAGGGGGGAAATTCGATTGGGGATCTCTTTGTTTTGAGGGGGATTCTTTATCGATCACTGAGGTGGTGGGTTTCCCTCTCAACGCTCTTTTCTTCAATAACATTCTCTACAAGGTTCCTTTGAATCGGGTGGGGACTTTTCTTGAGGTGGCTTATCTTTTTTCTACCTTCAAGGTGGAGGAACAGGTAAACTTGCTGCCTAAAGGGATTTCTCAAATTGCCACGTTAAAGCTCTCTCAGGCTTTGACTCGCTCTAGGTCTCTCAATCTAGATCTCTTTTCTTACTTCGATTACAAGCAAATCCGAAACTTTGCTCTCCATCATCTGATCTCGTATGACAAGCTCAGGATCCTCTCTTTAGGGCTTTTTCTCGATTATGCGCGTCCTCTCTTTTCTAGAGATTATGTGACGGTTCAATTTTCTGGCGGGATTCCTGATTTTTTAGGGGGATTATCCTCGGTAGACTGCCGATCTTCTCGTATCGGAGGCGGGGGGAGATTTTTTCTCTGGACGGTTGATTATGATCGAATTCAATATCTGCCAAAGGATTGTTTTCTCTATTTCCATGGATCGGGACAGCTGAGCCCCAGCCGCTTAACGGTCCCTGAACAAATCTATATCGGAGGAATGGGTTCTGTAAGGGGATTCCCTCTGGCGGTAGGTGTTGGGGATAGTGGATACTACGCCAATCTCGAATTCAGAACTCCTGTCCACATCCTTGCCAATAAACAATTTTTCTGGTCTAAGAGGAAGTGGAAAGAGGTCTTTCAATTTGACCTTTTTCTAGACCATGGGGCAACGGCTTTGCAGTCGACACAAAGTCTGTTTCTCTTCGGCTATGGGGCCGGAATTCGGTTAAATGATCTCTATGGAGTGAGTTTGAGTCTCGATGTGGGATTTCCTCTCAATCATAGAGACTTATCGAAAAGTGCCTTCTTTTATTTGAAGTTGGTAGGACAGCCGTTTTGAATCGGATAAGCTACTTTCTTTTTGCTCTTGTATTTGGAGCCGTTTCGTTATGGGCTCTACCTCAAATGAGTGCATTTATCGCGGGCTCTGGGGAAATCGACCTGGTTAACTCAGGTCATTTACGTTACACGGTCTCTGATCATGCGATTCTGCAGCACGATAGTTTTGGTATTGCCCCAGGAGAAAGGGTTGAGTTCCTTCTCCCTTCCGAAAAGGGGGCTGTTCTCAATCGAGTCACGGGAGGAAATCCGTCGGAAATCTTGGGTTATCTCTCATCGAATGGACAGGTTTTTCTGGTCAATCCGAATGGGGTCTTCTTTGGAAAAGATTCTGTGGTACGGGTAGGTGCCATGTTGGTTTCTACGCTTGATATCGAAAATGAAGATTTCTTGAATCGAAGATATGGTTTTTCTCTTTCTGAAAAAGGGGGAGGGCGGATCATCAATGAGGGAAGCATTGGGGTGTCAAAGGATGGATTTGTCGCGTTTATTTCCCCTCATATTGAAAATCGGGGATCGGTTTTGGCTCTCGCGGGAAGAGTGGTGTGTGCGGCTGCCGAAAGGGTGACTCTCGATTTCTCTGGAGACGGTTTGATTCAGTTTACAGTCGATGGGGAACTGGAAAGGGCGCTGGTTGAAAATCAGGGAGAGATTAATGCTGCGGGGGGGCGGATTGATCTCTCTCTTTTGGCGGCCGAGAGAGCCGTGAAAATGGTGGTAAATACCGACGGAATCACTCCTGCTAATGAGATTGAGGAAAGCGGAGGGATCATTCGCCTGACTCATCGGGGTTCTCTTAAGGGGCAAGAAATAG
>DAIDIM010000132.1 GCA_027459365.1 Chlamydiota bacterium | reverse complement strand
TGCACCTACATCGGTAATTTTTGTGACAATGAATAGATATGCCACCCACCATCTTCCGTCTTGAGATCCAGAAAAATAGAGAATGCTCAAGATCATTCCCATCGGAACTGCAATATAGATGAGACCAAATGAGGATGCTGCTAAGTCAATGATAGCACCTTCTTTTTCCTTAAAATGGACAAGACAAATACAAAGAAAAGCAATGAAAAAAATCAACAATGGAGCCCAAGCCAATTCCGAGAAACGTGCCGCTGCAAAAAATGCGATCACCTCTAATAGTGTAAAAAATAAGATCAGAGGGAGATTGGGCTTTCCACCAACCATTCTGACCATTTGTACATATTCCCAAACAGCAATGCACGTCATGATCGCAAATGCGGAGATGGCCACGTACTGAAACCATGGATTGTGAGCAAAAAGAAAAAGGCAAATGAGGGCCGGAATCGCAACTAAAGATAGGATAAAACGTTTACTTAAATCTTTCATCTCCTCCCCCACGGCGGCGATTACGTTGTTGAAAACTCAAGGCCGCTTCAAAGAGATTTTGGGAAGAAAAGTCAGGCCAAAGGACATCTGTATAAAATAATTCAGTATACGATATTTGCCATAACAGAAAATTGCTAAGTCTTAATTCACCACTCGTCCGAATCAATAAATCGGGATCACTCCATCGGTTGGTATCCAATTTTTGCGAAATGAACTCCTCGGAAATATTCTCAATTTCAATTTTTTTCTTTTCATTTTCTCGTAAAATTTCGACAACAGCTCTTCGAATCTCATCTCGGGCACCATAATTCAAAGCTAAAACGAGATTGATCCGATCCCCATTTTGAGTCAGCCTCCGTGTCTCCTCAAAGGCATCCCTGACTCTCTGCGGCAAACGGGAAAGATTGCCTATCGCATCGAGTTTAATTCTTTCGCGCACCATCATTTCTCGCTTTTGAATCAAATAAAGTTCAAAAACATTCATTAAATCTTCGATTTCTTCAGGGGATCGTTCCCAATTTTCTGTCGAAAAAGAGTATACAGTCAGAGTTTGACATCCAAGTTCGATGGCCGCTTGCACAACATGAATTAACACCTCCGCCCCCTCCCAATGCCCCATTGTAGGAGGTAGACCTTCCCGTTTTGCCCATCGCCGATTCCCATCCATAATAATGGCAATATGTTTTGGAACTTTTTCAATTAAAGACAATTGCTCCGGCGTATAAATTGCCTCTACATCTAATGAAATATTTGAATGAACGGTCATGGATGTATGATAACTGACTGTAAGATATATGGACAAGATCAACCAATTTGAATATTCTATACAGAAACAATTGAGCAATTATGAATCGTAAATGGCAATTCCTCTGCATCATGGCAGTGATGTTTCTCACTGTGTATAACATTCTTCCAACCCTTTTTTTCTACAGTAAGTCTTTACATGCTCCCATTTCAAAAGAGCAAAGCGAGGCGATCGCGCTCGCTATTCAAGGAAGAGTCAACCAGCTTGAAGAAGAGACTCTTCAATGGATGAAATCATATTGCGAACTCATTGGAGTACATCCTAAAAAAATCGCTATCGATGCAGAAAATCCTCAATGGGTCAGTGTTCAATTTTTGAAAAACGAAGATGCAGACCGTTTGCGTCAGTTACTCCCTCGAGCAGGAGCCCGCATTCCATTTACCCCAGCAGCCCTCATCCTCTCAGCGACAGATAGCGATCCGAAATCGGTTCTCATTCAAAGACAAATTCCAATCCATCTAAGTATTGATCTTTTTTCTTGGAATCAAAAAGGGACCCTGGAATTTCAGAAAATCATTACAGATCGGACGGCTCAAATTGTGCATAGCCTTTTAAAAGAGCCCCCATCCAGTCTTGCTCTAGAGGCCATGCTGATGCAAGATCCCCAATTTGTTTTTGGAGAGAAAAACTCTGTTTTTTCAAAAATTTTCATCGATTTTGAAAATGAAAAAATTAAGCTTTTCCCACATAACCCTGTATCAAATGATTTGCTTGTCAAAGAAATTGCTAAACTTAACCGACAATGTAATGAAAAAATTCAAGCAAGTGAAGAAGGATATGAAATTAGTTTCCACTCTCTGCCAAATGCCACAGGATCTTTAATTCTTCATTTGGATAAATTAGCAGATCTTGAAATCCACAACCTTGTGACAACTTTAAAAACAAAATGGCAGCCTCAACATCCAGATTTACAAACAATCTCCATTGTCGATGCAAATGAGTATGAACGTCTTCCAATAGATGATAAATCGTTAAGTCTCACGATTTATTCTCCTCTCACATCCAAGAATTGTGGAAATCACGGTTCGCTTTATATTTCGGCAATAGGATTGGAAAGAATTTTAAAAACATACCAAGAACATGCAGACACTCCCCTTGCAAACGCATTGAGTAACGATCTCCATTCTCTCCATAAACTACTCTATCATATGGGTTTTACGAGAATCCAAGGTGAGAAAGAGGAGATTTTGCAATTTGAGAAATCCAATTTTGCAGCCCCTATTTTGGCTGCCACTCGGGAAGATTTCCGCATTTTAGGAAGCAAAAAGTATGCTCTTTTGGACTTATCTACTTATGAACAAAGGGCGAGAACAATCAATAGAATCGAAACTGCTTTGCATCAAGAATTGATCCAATGGAAGGAGAGTTATCTCGCTTGCAAAGTGAATCTCGATCCAAAAGTGCGATTTGATATCCCGAAGCCAACACGGAATGTCTTGTGGAATAATTTTCTCCTCACCTTCCGAAAAATGTGGAGAGGCGATGAGAATAAAGTGATCCGTTGGGGCCTTGATTTATCAGGCGGAAAAACCGTCGAAATTGAGCTCCTAGATAGCCATCAAAAAGGGGTTGTTGCAGATAGCGACATCAAGCAGGGAATTTCCGAACTCCGCAATCGAGTCAATAAGCTCGGCCTTTCTGAGGTGTCCATTAGACAAGCAGGTCAGCACGTTGTCCTTGATTTTCCAGGCTCTCAAGATCTCTCTGCATCTGAGCTCATCAAAGCTTCTACCATGGCATTTCATATTGTGAATGAGAAATTTTCTCACTTCAGTCCAAGACTTGGAGAGGTGGCTCATCACTTCTTGCAGAATGTGTGGGATGAGGCCGTTTTTACAGGAAAAACAGATTCTAAAAGCGTCAATGAGTTAGCGAGAAAGCATCTTGCTATGTCAAATGACGATGCTAAGACTTTAAAGGAGAATGGTTTAAAGATAGCATCGACAGACCAATCCGATAATACTATAGATGATACCTTTTCAAGAATTGTGATTCACAAAGGCTCTTCTCCATCCGATTGGCATGCAACGCATCCTCTCATGATTGTTTTCAATAACCATACATTACTTGGATCTGACTTAGAAAATATCTACTCCTCTTATGATCCGCAAAAAGGGAACTATTTAAGCTTTCAGATTGCTAAATCTGCTCAAAATGCAATCCAATCTTGGACTTCGCGCTATTCAAAAGAAAATATTTTAGGAACTCCAAGCGAAGTTTATTCACGTGGGTCAGGATGGCGTATGGCTGTTGTTTTGAATGACCTTGTCATCAGCTCTCCCAATTTAGAATCTACCTTGAAAGAGAATGCCTCGATTACTGGAAACTTCTCTCAAAGCGAAGTGCAACGTCTCTGCTCCGATTTGAAGGCAGGATCTCTCACCTTTACACCTCATATTTTATCTGAAAAGAATGTAAGTCCAGAGCTAGGCACTAAAGACAGAGATCAAGGGATCCTAGCAACAGTTGTGGCTTTGATTCTCGTCATCGGTTGTATGATCGCCTACTATCGATTCGCAGGAATGGTCGCATCGATTGCGGTGATTTTCAATCTCTTGATTCTATGGGCTGTATTGCAAAACTTAGGCGCGACTTTAACTCTCGCTGGTATTGCAGGAATTATCTTAACAGTCGGGATGTCTATTGATGCCAACGTTTTAGTGTTTGAGAGAATTAAGGAAGAATTTGCAATTTCTGGAAGAATTGGAAGCGCCATTCAGACAGGCTACAGTAAAGCCTTTAGCGCAATAGTCGACTCAAATATCACAACCATTATTGCTGCACTCATATTATTGAATTTTGATGCAGGCCCCACAAAAAGCTTTGCTATGAACCTAATCATTGGAATTACCTCTTCCATGTTTACAGCTTTATTTATGACCCGTTTTTATTTCACAAAATGGGCACAAAATCCAAAGCATACGTTGCTTAATATGGCAAACTGGTTGCGTAAAACAAGCTTTGATTTCTTGAAAAGGACAAAGCTTGCTTATGCGACAACCGCTGTCATTATCATTTCTGGAATAGGACTTCTTTTTGTCCAATCTTCTTCGATTTTAGGACTTGATTTTACAGGCGGATATTCCCTCTATTTAGAAGTGGAACCAAAATATGCCAACTATGGGCAAAGGGTAAAAGATGCCTTCTTAAAAGGGGGGGCTGAAAGTAAAGATTTTGTTGTCCAAGAGATGAATCCGACAAATCAACTCCGTATTTTCTTGAGTCAAAATATGGAGCAAAAAGGGAAACCTTTTTATCAAATGCCACTCGAAGTGGAAGCAGAGGGAAATTCAAGCTACAAAAAAAATCCCCGCCTCTCATGGCTTGTCAATGCAGTACAAGACGGGGGCCTATCCATTCATCCGAATACCCTTTCAAAGCTCCATTCACATTGGACTTCGGTCAGTGGTCAAATGTCTGATACAATGAAGAATCAGGCCTTTTTTGGGTTCCTTCTCGCATTCATCGGCATTTTTATCTATTTGGCATTCCGATTTGTCTATCCATTTGCAGCGGCAGCGAGCATCTGTTTAATTCATGACGTCTTAATTACACTTGCGATCATGGGAATCCTCGCCTATTTTGGGATCCCCATCCAAATTGATTTGATAACAATTGCGGCTTTGATGACTGCTGTCGGCTATTCATTGAACGACACCATCATTATTTTTGACCGTATCCGAGAAGAAATGCGCTTGATGCCACGAAGAAATCTCAAAGAGACAGTCAATCATGCCCTCAATTTTACACTGAGTCGAACCCTCATTACATCGGGTACTACATTGCTTGTCTTACTTGCCCTTCTCATCCTTGGAGGCTCTTCTATTTTCGGATTTGCCCTTGTAATGACGATCGGTGTCGTCTTTGGAACGCTCTCTTCATGGTTCATTGCGGCTCCTCTGATGCTCTCATTCCATAAAAAGGAAGATGCATTAATTTATTCTTAAGAGACATTCTCTGTGTGAATTCTTCGAGGAGATTTGGGATATTTTCGAATATCGTCGAAGAGGCACATCGGGAATGGCTCCTTAAACTCGACTTATGTCGTTTTTTGGTAGGCAGATCCGAGGGAGGCGTTCGATGATTTTATTATTTTTTTGCTCGTCAATAGCTGCAACGACCCTATTGACGAGCAAAAAAATAATAAAAGCGCGGACGCTCTCACCGGAGATGCCAGCAAAAAAAGACATAAGTCGAGTTAAAATGAAACCTTCCAAATAATTGGGCAATCGAATAAGTAAGAGTTATAGGTAATCAGATGAGACTATTTACAATTCTTTGTACGCTCGCTCTTCTGACTGGTTGTGCGAGCAATTACGGAACAGGACTTATTTCTGGCACAACAGTTGGCGGCACAATTGGGGGTTTGAAATGGGGTCAAGGGGGCGCTTTAGTTGGAAGTGCAATCGGCCTTGTAACTGGCACTGTGATCGGTGTTGTTCTCGATGAACAAGATCGCAAAATTATGCAACACAGCAGCCCACGTACATTGGACAGAATGGATCACAATGAGTCGCTGACAATCAATGACATCATTAAATTGAGTCAGGCTGGAGTGAGTGATGATACGATCATTACCTATATCTCAGAAAAGCAAACAATTTACAACTTAACACAGGCTCAAGTACGAAGATTAAGGGATGCAGGCGTCAGTTCGCGCATCATCAATTTCATGTTAAACAAAAACCGTGACTAAAACTGATAAAATCTTGAAAATTGAGTCATGGCCTCAATACTTGAAAATGAATTTGTTACACAATCATCTTGTACGAATCTCTATAAGGATGTTCTAAAAAAGTTTCGCAAACAGCTCAAGTCTACAATCCATCTTCATCTTTTCTTTGGAGCCCTTTTTTTTGTAGAACTTGCACTTGCCTTATTTTCTTTCGCTAGCCAGACGCTATTTATTGCGATCCTTGCCAGCCTATTTTTTGCCAGCTTTTTTTCTTATCTCATTCTCCTCTTCTACTTTCAAGCAAGAAAGGTCGAGCAACTCAAAAATCTTAAAAACGAATTTCTAAGTTCATGCAGAATTTGCATGAAAAACCACCACCCTTCGATTGCTGAAAGTTTGGTCCGCTTTTATTCCTATCTCGACGATTTTGAGTGGGAATTTTATAAAATTTCCTCCTCATTCATCTCTCGATTTTCAGCTTTTTGCTACTGGGAAGATGTATTCAAGATGAAGCAAATGCTTCTGCTGACTGCAATTGACGAATATACGCAACAAATTCGCCTCACTCCAACAAACATCGAAGTCCATGCCCTGCTCGGAAGCACCTATGTCGCCCTTTCTAAACTCTATCGAGAACCCATTCAAAGTCCCCAACATCCAAGAATTGCCTCTCTCAAAAAACTTCAATTAGCCTTCGATGAAAAATCGAAAAAGTATTCACGCTTAGCCATCGAGGAATTTAAAATCCTCAATCATTACGCCTCTGGTGATCCATGGATCCATGAACAGATAGCATTGGGGTTTAAAGACTTAAGATTACAAGAAGAAGAGACAAAAGAGACCGAAATCCTCCTCAAATTACGACCCCAGGATAAGGATATCCTTTTTCGTCTAGGTTCGCTCTATTTTGCGCAAGGACTCAACGCAAAAGGACTTTCTATATACGAAGAGCTCAAGAAAACAAAGGCCGCACAAGCCGAGGAGCTTATCGCCTCCTACGGAAAGTAAAGCTAAAAATTCACCACACAGGCACAGAGTTGGGAGAGGTTGCACAGAGCGAAAAAGAAGATTTTTTTTCTCTGTGGTGAATTTTTTTCCTCACATTTTGATTAAAAACCGATGAAGCTAGCAACTGCCTTCCAATTCACTGTCCCAATCACAAGGCCTGCAGCACAAAATTGGCACGCTCTCCAATCCACCTTTTCTTGGTATAGCTTTTGGCTCCAAAGATTAGATAGAAAAATGCCCATTACAGAAAAAATGGGAAAGATGACTGCATTCTCTAAGGGACCCGCGACCTCTGTAGACCAGATCATAAAGTATGTGCAAAGTCCATTCATTACCCCACCAATGATCCCAAAACTTGCCTCTTTGAGACGAGGTGAACGTTTTTCATGTCGGATAAAGAAAAGGAGCTGAACTAGAAAGGCAGCCAAAAACATCATTGGCGAAAACCACTGACTTTTGATTTGTTCAGCTGTAAAAAAAGAGGTAATTTCTTGTGGATCGGGAAGATTCAATAGGAGGGCTCGCCATTGAAACAAGACGAGGATCAGAATGTGTAAAGAAAACATTACACTCGCAAAAATCATCCATCTCTTCCGATCGTGCCAAACTTGCAATCCTTTTCCTGCGAGGAAAAGGCCAAAAAGGACAATCAGCGAACCAATGCCATGCCATGCTGTATAAGGAAATCCATAGAGAATCCCAAATAGAGATGCCATTACGATCCCAGGCATGACAGTTGCTGCATTCAATATGGAAAATGAGAGGCCCGAAGGACCTTTCTCTAAACTTCGGCCAAGAAAAAATAGCATAAAAGAGAGAACAATTCCTGAAATAAGGCCAAATATGACAATGGGAAGGTTGATTGAATAATTTCCTGTCTTAACTGGATTCAAAAGGAGCGCGACAACGAATGCCATTGCCATTTGAAAGACTAAAAAACCTTTTGTAGTCCCTCCCTCATCAATGCTCTTTCGCATAAAAAGATTGGAAAGTGCAACACAAGACGCAGCGAAGATCATGAGAAGAATAGCCATAGCATGGATTATAATAAGTCGCTAAAAAAAATGGAAGCCTTATAGACAGGGGCTCTGAAAAGTGCTATAGTGTCCTATTTAGAGGAAATCATGCGTTACATATTATTTTGTCTTTGCCCTCTTCTGTTATTTGGAGATCTCAAGGAAGATGAGGCCCTTTTTCTCAATCGAATAGCCGATTTTTGGGAAGAGGGAGAATATGAAATTGCAAGAGCTCAAATTCATGAATTTCTATCCCTTTATCCCAACAGTTCCTCATCGGATTTGTTGAGCTCAGCGATAGGAGATCTTTTCTTAAAAGAAAAAAATTACGCACAAGCCCTTGCCTCTTATGAAAAGATTTCAGATTCAAAAGTAATCGAGCGCATTTTCCCTCATAAACTGCAATGTCTATATGCACTGAAAATGTATGAGAATCTAGCAGATGAATGTGAGCGCTTCTTGCATGAAAAAGATGACATCCAAATCACATATTATCTTGCCATCTCTCTTTATCAGCAAAGTCTCAATTCCAATGAAAAGGAGCAGCTTTTAGCTCGTGCAGAACCTTACTTTGAAAAACTCAATAATAGCCCTTTAAAAGGGCAAATTGCTGCACTTTATGCTCATCTTCTCTGTATGCAAAAAAACTTTCCTAAAGCAGCAAATATCTATTTAGAGCTTGGAACGGAGGAGATGCTTTTTCAAGCAGCCCTCATTCAAGCAGAATATGATAAAGAAGCTTCTTTAAAGACATTTAATTTAATAAAAAGCTCAAAACCAGATTATGCCTACAATTGTCTTGTATTATCTTTTGATTTAAAAAAATATGAAGATATCCTTCAAGATAAGGATGTGATCCTGCAAACAATTCCTCAAACAAAAATTCCGATGGCTCATCTTTTTTTTGGAAGATCTCTTTTTGCATTGCATCGATATTCTGAGAGCATCCGTGAACTCGAACAATACCTGATAGCACAAACAACTGTGAGCGAGACGCTCCATTCTGCACTTTTAACACAGCTTGAGTGTGCGATTCAAAGCAAAGATTTGGAAGTTGCGGAAAAAACAATTGGTAAAATTGCCTCTTTTTATCCAGAAGATGATGCGATTGTGAAGGGCAAAATATCGATTGCCCTCATATTGCGAGAAACAAATCAATTAGAAAGTGCAAAGCAAGAGCTCATTGCACTTCCAAAAACAACTACTATACTCTTAGAGCTGTCCTATATATGCAATCAGCTAAATGATTGGACAAGTGCTCGCGAATATGCTTACCGTATTCTAGAAAACGAGCCAGAAAATATTCTTGCCAAGAAATATTTTGTCTACGCCTCTGCTGCGCTTGCAAATTTAAGCACGGATGGGAAAAAACAATTCATCGAAGATTTGATCCATTTGGCAGATCCATCTTTCCATTTTCTTCTTGCCAAAACCTATTTTAATCTACACGTTTACGAGAAAGCTCTGCCTCTTTTACTTGAAGTTCCAGAAAACGAAGATGCAAATCTCATGATCGCTTTATGCTATCGCGATGGCTTTCACGATTTGCAAAACTTTTGCCTTTATGGAGAGAAAGTTTTATACCGAAACAATTCGAAGAATCGGGAATTTGGCAAAGAGGATCCTCAGAATTTTTGTTCGCAGCAAGCGTCCATTGCCGAATGTCAAGGCGTGAGCGAGAACAAAAATTATGAGGGAAATCCAATGCCGCCAAAAACCGATTCTTCAGGTTGTTTCGGTATAACTGGGGATATGCATTTGGCCCTTTACAATGCCTATTTAGAGTTAGAAGACATTGAAAAAGCAGCTTCCCATCTATACACAGCGTTTCAAATGAAGATACCTATTTCCTATGACAATCTCTTTTGGTTAGCAGAGCGATTCATTGCAAAAGCAAATACAAATGATGCGATCATCGTTCTCGAATCGATGAATGACAAAAAACCAGAAGCGATTCTTGCGTTGAGTAAAATCTACCATCAAAACGGGCGAAATGGAGAAGCAGCAGCCCTTTTAGAAAGCATTCCCGATCTCAATGAAGCCGCCCTTCTCTTAGGGGAAATCTATGCAAAAGAGGGGAAAATAGAAGAGGCGAAAACCTGTTTTGCAAAAGTTTGCCAAGATACATCGAGCCTCAAAACATTCGTTGGTGCATCGGCTTGTCTTCAGAATATACGCTTACAGCAACCAAGTGTTGAAGTTCTCAATCAATACAAGAATCTCATCCTTCAAAAAAACATCTTATTTGAGCCTCTTTATTTAGAAGCAGCATTAGACTACGTAACTCTTCAAACACAGCAACATGGAAATGATCTGGAAAAGAAAATCGCTTTATTAAGAAAAACAAAGCGAGACTTTGAAAATAGTGAAGATCTTCTCTCAAAAGATTATCATGCAGCTAAAGAGGCTAACCATAAGCAAAATGCGATTTATCAGTCGTACATGTCGTTTTTTGATGCAGAATTGTTGGAAGCACAAAGTCAACTGGAATCTGACAGCGAAGAACAAAAAGCATTGCATGCAAAAGCAAAAGATATTTTGCTAAAGATTGTGGAAGAACAGGCACATCCTGCCTTAGTCGAGAGAGCAAACCAATGTCTCAATCATTAAGCTACTATCATAAAAAGCTCCTTTTCTTTTCCATTTGTTTATCCATAGCAATGCATCTGGCAGAAGTCCATTTTCTGCAACGTCAAGCTCTTTGGTTCTCCTCTGCTCCAAAGAAAGACATGAGTTCTGTTGATTGGACAGAAGCTCTCGAAAAAATAGACAAAGATCAAATTTTAAAAGAGGCATTCCTGAATGCAGAGTTAAAAGGCTCTCATTCACCTGCTTTATTAGGGAATCACCCAACCCAAATTCAGGAGGGAAATCTCTACGGACAACCCTCTCCACTTTCATGCTCTATTGAGCAACCAACTCACCTTTTAACACTAGATGTCCCCTCTTTTTCTGATTCGTTTGCATTAAAATTTGCTGCTCCGGTCATTACTTTCGATGAAATTTCTTTACTTCCAAATATTCCAAGAGAATTGATTATCCCCGATATTGTTTGCAGCGCCCCTTCCATTATTCTCCCTAAAACAATAGACACCTCTATGGCAATCCAAGAGACGCTACCCAATGAAATGGTGCCCATCCCTTCAACAATTCAACAGGAATTTGTCTCTAATTTTGAACCTTCTTGGGTAAATCAGAAATTCATCACAACCTCCATCCCCACTCCTACATTTCAAACAAAACAGAATATACCAACACTTTCTGAATTGCATGCATCCGCCTATTCCGATGCATTTGAGACAGAGGTGGTGTTTTATGAAGTAAATGACGAGTATTTATTTGCACTCACTCTCATCCCCCGCCCAACTCTCCAATTGCAACCTTTAAAACAAAATTATCTTTTTCTCATTGATCGATCGAACTCGATTCAAAAAGAGAGGCTCAATGCAACTAAAAGCGCCGTTCGAAGAGCCATTGAAGAACTCAATAAAAACGATCAATTTAATATTATCGTTTTTGATCAAAAAATCGAAAAATTCTCACCTATCATGCTACCGGCAACCGCCGAATCGATCAATCGAGCGCATCACTTTATCAATAACATCGAACTGGGAAGTTTTTTCTCGCATAAAAATCTGAATAAACCCCTCTTTTTAACAGTGCCTGGCAATCCTAGAAATGATGAGTTGTATACCGCTATTTTAATCACAGATGGAGAAAATTTATCGAACAAAAAAGAGGTCTTGGGAATTGTGAATGAATGGTCGAGAATAAATCAAGGGAAAGTGACCCTTTACACTCTCGGAATGAATGATGATTCCCATCTCAACATTCTCGATGCAATTTCAAATATGAATCGTGGGAAAAATTTTTCTTCTCCTACATATCGTGGACTTAAAAGAAAGCTTCTAAAAATCATGAAAACCGTTCACGATCCAATCGCAAAAAATATCTCATGCAAGGCGATTCCTCGATTTAGCAACGACTCCATCGAACTCTTTCCAAAACCCAATCATGCACCCCATTTATATGCTGGGGAACCGTACATTATCTTAGGGACGACAAAAACATTGGAAGACTTTGTTTTATTTGTCCAAGCAAAACTTGAAGATAAATGGCTCCATATCAGAAAAAACATCTCTTTTACGAATGCAAAAAAAGGGAACGCTACTTTAGCAACTGAATTGGCTCAATTGAAATCTTTTGACTACTATCAACAATTCTTGGAAGGAAAGGGGCTTCAATGTTTAAACCAAGCGCAAACGCTCCTTAAGCAATACGAACTCCCCTCCATTTTCGAGCAATTTTAATGCGCATCATCGGTGGGAAATTTAAAGGGAGAACCTTAAACGCTCCCAAAACAACAACCACAAGACCCACGCAAGGTGCACTTCGAGAAGCAGTTTTTAATATTTGTCAGTTAGAAATCGAAAACAGCACCTTTCTCGATTTATTTGCCGGTAGCGGTGCAATGGGGTTCGAAGCATTGAGTCGTGGAGCCTCTCATGTGACATTCGTGGAAAATAACAAACAGGCACTCCAAGCTATCAAAAAAAATATTGAACTCCTCAACGTATCTTCTCAAGTTACGTTGCTTTCCCTTGATGCAAACACGCTCTTCACAAAGGATGTATACCGAAACAATTTGAAGAAGAGGGAATTTGGCAAGGAGGGTTCTCAGAATGTTTGTTCGCAGCGAGGGACCATTGCAGAATTGCAAGCGACGAGCAAGAACAAAAATTATGAGGCAAATCCGACTCCACCAAAAACCAATTCTTCAAACTGTTTCGGTATAAAGCAGTTTGACATCATTTACTTGGATCCTCCCTATGAAATGAATATAGATCATATTCTCAAACAAATCACAGACCTAACCAATCCTCAAGGAAGTTTGTTTATTGAAATGCGCTATAGCAGCAAAAATACAAGCTTCGAAGTCTTTGGCTTTGAACTAAAAAGCACCCGCAGATTCGGCGCAGCTGTCTTGTATCACTTTAGAGCCATTCTCGGTGTGAATTCTCCGAGGAGATTTGGGATATTTTCGAACGAGTTTACCCCATTTTC